>JBGSSQ010000257.1:0-6585 GCA_041736975.1 Gammaproteobacteria bacterium | reverse complement strand
GTCTTCATCCGTTAAACCTAAACAGCTGTAGAGGGTATTTTTCAACAGAGAATTGCCAGTGTGTAATGCTGTAAAAAAAGCTTCATGTATGGGGGGGGACATATCGGAGAAGCGTTGGACTAGTAAGGGTAGGGATTCTAGGAACGTTTTTAGGTTCTCGCGACATTTTCGAATAAAAATATCACTGGAACTAGCATTAAATTCATTCAACTCACAGTGTGAAGCGAGCACAACAGCAGCCTGAAAGGTAATGGGATCCTGGTCAGTAAAAATACACTGATTTATTGCAGTGACCGCTAATGACAAGGGTACTTCATAGGCAGAAGTATTATCCTTGTAGGCAGTTTGTATCATTGTTAAGATTTTTAACAAGATGTCCATCGGATAGTGAACGCCTAGCGTAAGGTGTAGTAACTTTAATTTTTCATCACTTTTGTCAGAATCAGGCACGGAATTATAGCTTTTAAGAGCATCCACTCCTGATGGGTGCCGTATTGAGAGTCTTCTCCTAGGGCTGGGACTGCGGGTGGAGCTGCGGCTGAGGCTTCGACTCCGAGGAATTGTTGCTATGCTGCCTCGCCTTCTATTCTCTTCTTGTGTCGCACCTCTACTGTCTACAGGAGGCGAAGAGGTTTTGTGATGTGAGCTTCTAGGAGAAAGTATAAAATCATCCATTGCAGTATCTCGGTTAGCGCTGCCTCTAGATAGCTCAATGAGAAACCCCAGATTATGTACTGCTGAACTTTGGTGCTTCAATAATTCCACAATAACACCGTCTTGATTTAAAGACAGATTAACGAGTGAAGGTAGTGGTTTTGATAAAGGTCGAATAACGGCATCTATTAGCTTAGTATCCAAGCTAAGAGCAAGGTGAGCTACCACTTTGCCACTTTCTAATATCGCCTTCTCCTCGGCAGGAGGGATGTTGATATAACAACAATGCAGTATGTTTTGATGTCCGAAAAGCGTCAGGCTTTTTGCACAGAGTGCTTGGGCTTGGTCGCCTAAAGCACTGAGTAATGTTTTGACGATGGTCTCAGAGCAAAAAGCACTAGCAATATGCAGTGCTGAGGCACCTGACTGGCGATTGGCAAACAGCAGTGCTTGTAAAGATGACTCCGGGGTCGAATAGAGTGCAAGACATTGTTTTAAAAGGATGGGGTCTCCTAAACAGCACGATAGCATGATCAGATTGAAATCATCCGAAGCAGTGTCTAAGGCTTTTTGATTTAAGCTTGCAGCCTCATAGAGACTCGTCACAGCAATGAATAATTCTCTGTACTTAACACAATTTTGATTTTCTAGACGGGCAATACGTATTGATATGGAGTCATTTGACCAGCTGTTATTGAATAATTTTTTGATGGCAACGCCGTCGGGTTCTTTGGGCTCGCAAATCAAGTTGAAAACATTGGCACTTAAATTATCGATTAAAGATTTTAGGTTCTCTGTTCCGAGTATGCTGTGGAGCCTATTAAATGCTCTAGTATCATGAGCGGCGCAAATATAATGGATGGGGGTTGTATAGTTTGCTGCCATGGATTCAATGTCAAAAGGCTCCTGCCCCTTGGTGAGCACTCTAATACACCGGTAAAGTAACTGAATGTTTTGGTGCTCGCAGGCAAGGTTGATCAATCGCTTTCCCTCTACACTCGCTAAAACGGCTGTATCAAAAAGGGACTCTTTCTCTAAGATATCCTCGAAGAAGCACAGTGTGGTATTGAGAGTGGGGAACTGGGCTAAAATATGCAGTGCTGTCTGGCCATCTGTTAAGGGTTGTTGGAAATACTCCTGGAATCTATTGTTATCGAGTAGTTTAACTAGCTCTGTTAGGCATGTTTGAGTGCGACTTTGTTCAAGAGGGGTATTTTGGGCTAGATAGAGAAGAAAAACATGCAAAATATTTTGTGCGCCAGGATAAGCCTTATTGATAGCTTCAGTAGAAAGTTGTTGTCCTAGGTAGTTTAGCATAGGGGCGTTGAAATTTTCACACGCGAGTGTCAGCGCTGATTGAGCTTGTGTGCTCAGTTGTTGCGAAAGCTCATTTTTACCGAGCCAAGAAGCCATTAATTCAGTTAGACGGTAGAGCTTTGGCTGCATAGCCAAAAGAGTAATCAATGTGTTGCCGTCTTGATCGGTTTGGCAGGCCATTTGTGATACTAATTCAGTTCCAGTGAAGTCAGAAAACTGTTTTATAGCTGTAAAAATATCATCTGAATTTTGTTTGCTACTAGCCAGTTTGAAAAGTAGGGCATGAAGAAGATTTCGGCCGTCTGTGTTTTTCAAGCTAGACATGACACCTATTTCTTTCCTGTTCCATTGGGCTAAAATTTGTGTGACGCTATTATCTAATACATCAAATGCACCGAGAATGATCAGTCGCAGTAAGTTGGAGTTGGCAAATACTGTATTCACCATCTGATAGTTGAGTGCATCGTTGTTTGCGGACAGGACGCGGCTAAGTTCAATCAGTGTTTCCAGAAATTGTTCTTTATTATTTCGGCAGTTTTGAATACAGAGTTTCTCAACCTCAGTGGGTGCTCTGTCTATTTTTATATGGGCGGCTAAAACGAGTGCACTAAAGTGTTGGTAGGGTCTAGCAGTTCCCATGGTTGAAAGAGATTTTGCAATGAGTTTCACCAGTTTTGCTCTATGAGCAACATGCGGTGGTGTTTCCGACTTGGTATTACTGGAGTTGCGCCGACGAGGGGATAGCAACTGAATATCGCGGTATTTTGGTTGTGTAATGTCTTGGTAATGCTCAGACAGTTGATTATATATGAGGTTTAGCAGTTCGGATTGCTGGGAAGGGGGGGCCGATGTTAATATCGCATCAAGAATAGTTTGGTCATTTTCAAAAGAATCAGCTAGGAGAAGCGTGCGTTTTTTTGTGGTATCCAGTAACACTAAGTTCGGTAATGCCTTTCCTATTTGATGAACTATGGCATTAACAGAAAGTCTTAAGTCGTCTTGGTCCTGATTTAATGATGCTGTGGTGAGGTAGCAGCAATGGAGGGCCGATAAGCCATTCAGGCTATGTTGAGTGCTCACCTCGCTTTCACTCACTGAAATGGGGGTGGTGCAGGTCTGGCGACTCGAGGTTGCGCCTTGCATTTTAAATACTATTTCCAAGGAGTTTGCTCTACCACACACGCTAAGAATATGTATGGCGTTTACTGAGGTAGAATGAAGGGTTTGCGCGGCGGCCTCTCTACGTTGGGCCGCTGTCATATAGTAATTTGAGCAACGTTCTATCAATGCTTCATGCCCGGTGTAGCAAGCCAGTATTAAGGCATTCTGGCCTTTTGAATCGACGGCAAGGGCTAGCTCAGATAATTCCTTTTTAGTGTAGATCGTTTCCAGATGATCCAGCATTTGTAAAATAGCATGACAATGCTGGGGTTCCTCGTTCGTATATCGAGGGAGGGTTTTGGGTTGGAAGTGGTTTTCAGTGAAGGCAAATTGCAAGGCGATTTCATGCTTAGTTGTTACATGAAGAGTCGTCAGTAGTGCTTTGTTATTGATGGATTTTTTGAAGTCATCCTTTGACTGTTTCCCTTGGGAGAGTAGCGCCTTAAATTTCTCAAGGTCTCTATTCCACAGGGCATTGGTTATAGGCGCTCGATCGTCGGAGGCGTCGGTGCTAGCGATGCTGGTCGCTGAGTCTGCTACCTCTGGGGTTGGTTTATTAGTGCTTCTTTTGCGTTGGGCGAGGCGGGCTAGAGTCTCCGCTCTTCTTTGTACTGCTGCTTCCTTAGCTGCTTCCGTACTGTCTTTCATTCAATGCTCTCCTTGATTATTGATGTTGGATGTTAAGGCATCATAACACCAAGTCAGTACGGGTCAACGATTGTTTTGCTTGATAGCTGGTAGGAGATAGCAGTTGCGGTGGTCAGTTTAAATCGGTAGTATGAAATCCCGGTTGTATCGTATTTATACCGGAGATCTAATGACAAAGTTTATTTTCGTAACAGGTGGTGTAGTTTCATCTTTAGGCAAGGGTTTGACGTCAGCTTCACTGGGCGCTCTTCTAGAAGCACAAGGCTTGCGAGTCACCCTAATCAAGCTAGATCCTTACATTAACGTTGATCCTGGCACTATGAGTCCCTTTCAGCACGGTGAAGTGTTTGTCACAGAAGATGGGGCTGAAACTGATTTAGATTTAGGTCATTACGAACGTTTTATTCGCACTAAAATGACTCAAGCCAATAATTTCACCACCGGACGTGTTTACAAAGACGTGATAGAACGCGAACGTCGCGGTGATTATCTAGGGGCGACCATTCAGGTAATTCCTCATATCACGGATGAAATCAAACGCAAAATCATGTTGGGCGCGGATGGATATGACGTCGCCCTGGTTGAAGTTGGCGGGACTGTGGGTGACATAGAGTCTTTACCCTTTCTTGAAGCCATACGCCAAATGCGCGTGGATGTGGGTATTGAAAACACACTGTACCTGCATTTAACCCTAGTGCCTTATATCCCTACTGCCGGTGAGATGAAAACCAAGCCCACACAGCACTCCGTTAAAGAGTTACGATCTATAGGTATACAACCGGATGTGCTGTTTTGCCGTTCAGAACGCCCCTTACCAGCCAATGAAAAGCGTAAAATTGCTTTGTTTACCAATGTAGAGGAGCGTGCTGTCATTTCACTAGTCGATGTACAGAGCATCTATGAGATTCCCTTAATGCTGAAGGCTCAAGGCGTGGGTGAGCTTGTTGCTCAAAAGTTCGGTATTAAAGCGGGAGCCCCAGACCTCCATGACTGGGAACAAGTTGTGGATGCCCATAAAAACCCAGAAAGTACCGTAACCATTGCGATGGTGGGTAAGTATACTGAGCTCACAGATTCTTATAAATCTTTAAACGAAGCACTGATTCATGCCGGTATACAAACTAAAACGCGCGTTAACATCCTTTATATGGATGCTGAACAAATAGAAAAGCAGGGTGCAGAGTATTGGCTGAAAAATGCCGATGCGATTTTAGTGCCTGGTGGTTTTGGTAATCGCGGGGTCGTTGGTAAATTATTGGCAGTAAATTATGCTCGTGAGCACAACGTCCCTTATTTGGGGATTTGTCTGGGATTGCAGATTGCCATTATTGAATTTGCTAGACATAAAGCCGGTTTGCTAAACGCTAATAGCACGGAGTTTGATGCTGAGACCGAAAATCCTGTGGTCGCGCTAGTGACAGAATGGAGTCAGGCCGGGGTAAAAGAGCAACGCACCGAATCAGCTAGCAAGGGCGGCACCATGCGATTAGGCTCTCAGAGTAGTGATCTCAAAGAGCACTCATTAATCGCAAAAATCTATGGTACGACACAAATTTCCGAGCGTCATCGTCATCGTTATGAAGTGAATGGCCAGTATGTGCCACAACTTGAGCAAGCGGGTCTTGTGGTTTCTGGGCAATCGAGTGAAGATGGTCTAGTCGAAACCATTGAGCTGCCAAACCATCCTTGGTTTATAGGCGTACAATTTCATCCTGAATTCACGTCAAATCCACGTGATGGCCACCCCTTGTTTACTAGTTTTGTTAAGGCGGCTAAGGTGCATCAGCAGGCTGCGTCGGCGCAGACAATCACAAGCTAATGGGCGCTTTGCCATTAGTCATTGTTGTGTCGATTGCAATTGACTTCCCTTAGGCGTTATGCCAGCTCCCTCGTCATTGCGAGCGGAGCGTGGCAACCCAGAAAAAGTTAACTATTTTTTATACCCCGTAATTCTCAATTTTTCTAAAACTTGTACTATGCTTGATGTAGTGCAATTTTAATCAGGAGAATGGACAATGAGTTTTTCGAGTTTACACTCTGAAAGTGATGAAGACTTTGAGAGGCATGGTTTTCAGAAACAGCAACCTCAAGCCGGGTTGATACTTCAGCAATTTAACGACGCTTGGATCAATAATAACTGGAAAGTTGAAGAAAATTGGTTTGACGATAATTTCCAGTTTGTGACCCCCTTATTCACGGTGAGCAGCTTTACTGATTTTAGTGCTTGGTTTGAACAAATGCTTTCTTATGTCTCACACGCTGAGATCTCTCAGCAGTACACATCTGATCACTGCACTTGTTGCATTGTGGATGTTACTATTGGCAATCAAGCAGGGATTTTGCGTCTTGTGGAGCTTGTTACCTTTGAAAATAATAAAATCACTGAGATTGAGTGGATTTATGATCCGCGAGAAGTGGAAAGCTTTTTCACTCACTAAAGGGTTCATAACTAAATCAGTCGATTCTGGCTCTTTATTTTGTTATACTATCGCAATACATTTTTTGCGGTAAAACACATTTATGAATCTATTCGGTCACGACATTGGCTTGGAAAAGCCTTTTTTTCTTATTGCTGGTCCTTGCGTTATTGAAAACGAGCAGCTGATCATGGATACAGCTGGAACGCTGGTGGAGCTTTGCAAGAAGCTGGGGGTGCCTTTTGTATTTAAAGCCTCCTTTGATAAAGCCAATCGCACTTCACATACCAGTTTCAGAGGACTGGGTATTGAGCAAGGTTTAGCGATTTTGGCTAAAGTTAAGTCAACTTATCATGTGCCTGTGATCACTGATGTTCATGAAGATACT
>JBGSSQ010000233.1:0-9837 GCA_041736975.1 Gammaproteobacteria bacterium | reverse complement strand
AGTATGTACTGATGTAATGCTGGGTATGTCTGGAAATTTTACAGTAAATTTACGGCTATATCGGATTATCTGGTAGAGCTAAGCTACGTTACTAGTAACTACCCAGGAATAGAATAATGCAATTTTTTAAAGGCTATAAGGATGTTAAGGCTCTGATATGTGCTCAGCTTGAAGTGACCGATCTTTTTGCGCTTAAGAGAGTAAACACAGATTGGCGCGACTACATTAATAAACATCATTTTGATGGGCACTATAAGTACATTCTAGGAAACGCGATACAAATAGGTCGATTGAAGGGCTCGTTAATGTCATATCAGTTTCCAACACAAGCACAGATCCTGGATAGCTTTCCTAATAATGGCAAGGTGGTAATGTTTTCTAAACGTGGTGATGCAAAAGAGGCAGTGAAGACAGTTAACAATATTGACGCTCAAGACAGAGTAATAAGCAGAGCAATATTTTTGGTGAAAGTAAGTTTCCCTCGTGTACTACATAGCACAAAGATAGTTTCTTATAAAATAAAAGACCCCGTGAATGGTACTAACGACAAACTCACCATGATTATTAATGATATAGACGCCGAGTCTTTAGTGCCATGCAGAGCAATGATTATTGACGATCAAAACCGTATAGTTAAGCATAGTTTCATTAATAAAAAGGGTGAGGTTGAGCAGAGAAATTTTATGGAGTTAACATTGCAGCAGAATGTCGATTTGGATACTGAATTCACTAAAAGCAAGTGTGTTATTTCTTAAATAACTTGTGTATTATTGAATGGTGGCAACATCACATTATATAAGTAATTGGCAATTAAGTTGATTTTTTTCATAGATTGAGGGGTTGAGATGAAGCGCGACGAAGATAGAACTTGTCAAAAAACGATTGTGGGCGGAGATCATCGTATTGATGATGATCTTTGGGCGGTATCACTTGTACGAAGATTGGGCGAAGAGCACGCATTTCTACTGCTAGAAGGCATTTCTGACGCCAGGCGCTTCGCTATAAAAATTGATTTAAAGTGCAAGCCAGATTCTAACAACACCAAAGCCGAAATTGTTTCTCGTGAAATCAATATTGCAGAGTTAATTCATTTGGGCTCAAATTGCCATTCTATTACATGGACTATTGATCCTAAGCAAAGAAAAGATTTACTTGATTTGGTAGAGGCAGAAAAGTTGCGGGGTGAAGCCGGCCTTATCAATTATATCATGTTAGGAAATAGTAAAGTTTCCGGAAGTGTTGCAGGTAGCGCTGAGGCATCAGGTTTGTATGCCAGTCTCAATGCCTCACAGGCTAGTGTTCAGGAAAAGCGTGTAAATATAGATAAACACCTGAGATTAATGCCGGAGCAATCAGCTGGGAGATGGCGCTTGCTTGCTCGATATATATCGGTAGAATCTGCAGATATGCTATTAAGACATGGGCATAACTGCTACTCTTGGTCGGTTCAGATAATCAAAGCGATCGGCTTAGAATATAAAGAGAGTGTTTTCAAAAAGCTAATAATCTGTAATCCGGTTCCAGCCATAGAGGGTAATACCAGGGGTGAGGATGAAGATTCAACCCGATCATATTGTGCGATTTTATAAATTGTAGTGAAGCTATATTATGCAAGAAGAAAAGATTTTAGACTTTAATGCTTTAAATCCAGATATGCACCTGCCTTTAGATCGCTATTATGAAAAATACATCTATGACAATCCCAAGCTTTGTGATGAGGTCGCTGTAGTTGGAGCTGTGGCTTGGGAACGAGAAAAGAATGATATCGTTCGGGTAATCGATCCTGACAGTGCAAGACCCAGTGATCATCATAGAGAAATAACACATAAAATATTGATGCGATATGCAAATGCTATGGCCGCATTGATTAGGGGTAAATTTACCGGTGACGACGGTCATACAGCATTGCCAGAAAACACGATTATTCCAATTTACCTAGGTCGCACTATTGATACTGTAGCCGCTATGTTGGCCGTGATACGAGCCGGGGCCGGCTTTATTCTTTTGGATGATCTGGAAATTGAGGCTGGCGAGGTTGTTGCTGGTGAGCGATTTAAACAATACCTAAGTTCAATTCCAGCAAATGAGCAGAATAAATCTTTGGGGATTTCAATTAAATATGTGCTCACCACACAGGATAAATGGCGTGATGATAAAGAGCAAATGTATGTTCCAGACGGCATTACACCCATATTTCTAGATCAGTGTGCAAGTCAAATGAGACAAGACACAGAAATGCACTCCTACAGTTGTTCTGATCAATTAGCTTATGTTGTTTATTCCTCCGGCACTACAGGGAAACCTAAAGGCATTTTAATTCCTAATAGTGGCTTAGTACCACGAGTGCTATCACACTACGCATTCCTAAAGCAAAGTGGTTACAGCATGTGCTTTAGTGATAACGTTCCATTGACAGCGCCATTACGCTTTGATGCCTCCATCATGCAGGTTATGTTAGGATTAACTTGTGGAGGCACCGTGCATGTCATCGAGGAACGTACGCGGATTAACATATCTGCACTGTATCATTACTTTAAAACCTACAAGATGACGGCGTCTATTTTAGTGCCGTCGCAATGGAGAGAGATAGACCGACTTTCACCTGCGAATCACAAAAATGACTTGCCAGACTTGCGTGTTATTTTGTCTACAGGTGAAGCATTTGACAAAAAACTAATCAATCGTTGGCTGCCATGTGGAGACAAAATGCGACTTCTGGTGAATGGCTATGGTCCATCAGAAACAACAATCGGTTTAAGCTTATATTTAGTCACTAAAGAAGAGCATATTACAATTGAGGCCAAGATTGGTAAAATAAATAAGAGTATTGATCTCATTAGTGTTGGTAAACCGATGATTGGAACCAAATTATTACTAGTTGAACGTCAAAAAATCTATAACGGTACGCTACGAGTAATTGCAGAGTTAACTAATGGTTCTAATGTTAAGATATACCAACATTCTGACGATGAAAAAATGATTGAAGGTGAAATAATCGCACTGGATATTGATGGATATAACTGTAGAGCAAAAGGATACATTAATGAGCCGGACAAAAATAGGCTCAATTTTCTATCAATTATACAGCGCGTAGGTAGTGAGGATAAGCAGGAATATGTTATGGCTGAAGGTGTTGGCGCCATGCATGCCTATAGAACGGGGGATAAGGCGGGTATACGTGACGGCAAGCTATTCGTGACTGGGCGTTATGGAGCAAACCAGCTGAAGAAATATGGGCAGCTGGTGAGTATAGAAGAAATACAAGAGGTTTTGAAAAGTTATTCTCATAGTGGAAAGTATCCAATATTCAAATCTGTACTGGTAAGTCACTACATTTCACGAAAATCTTCGGCACAACAGTTTTCAGCTTATCTAAATGATGATGATATTACATTTTTGAAGTACAGTGATAACAATCCATTAGATCTCAATAAACTACCAGATATATGCTATGCTATCGATATTGGCAATAAAAAAATACGATTATATAATAATAAGATATGCAATGAAGCGGAATTTAATTCCGAATACTTGAGGGCTCTCGAGGAGTTAGAAAAACAAGAAAAATTGTTGCCGCCTGATGAAAAAATCAAGATAGCACAAATTAAAAGTACTCAGCGAAAATTATTACGTTATGCAGTATTCCCAGAGCTAAAATTAAGCGAAGATGAGGCGTTATATATTAGCCTTAGAGATTACACGAAACGTTACCTTAATACCTATATGTTACCCTCGAGATGGGTAGTTAAATCAATAGCAGAAAATGGAAAAGCAGCTAATACTATAGCTATACCTCATGAGTTAACAAAAATCTATAGAAATAATCATCTACAGATTGTTGAGGTGGAGAATCTCATTGCTGATTGTGTTAAACAAGCCTGGTATCGAGTATTTGATGATATCGATACTGACTGTATAAGCAATGAAACGAGATTTGATGAACTTGGCGGAGATTCACATGCGTACACACAGATGTTGGCTGAATTACAGATATTACTGATAGAAAAACACATCTTAGATGCCAGAGATTTTGATCAAGAGCTACGTCTTAAGCTATTGGGCTTACGTAGATTTGAAGACTTTGTCACTGCTCTTAATCATACTGAGCAAGCAAAGAAGCTCCCAGTGTTGATGGTTGATTATCCTATAGTACCTATGAATAGTGAACATAGGGATACACGTGACATACCTTCAGAAATTCTAATTATGAGCGGTATCTATCTATTTCAATCTCCATTTGCAATTCAACATAATGAAGAAGATTTGTATGCGCCACTCAGAAATGAATTGACTCTACGAAGACCAGTATGCGAAGTTAAGTTGCCTAGTGACTATAATCCAGTTTTTGGTGGCAAAACCTTTTCACATCAACTTGCCTTTCTTAAGCCAAAAATAATTCAAAAGCACTATGTTGACAAACCTGAGTATTTGATTCTAGCAGGTCATTCAGCGGGCGGTATGCTAGCCTATAGAATGGCTCAGGAGATAGGTAAAGAATGCCCATATTTAAAAATCATGGTCATCATGCTAGACACAACGTCTAGTCATTTGCCTAGAAAAATCACCGTTGATGAGTACGTAAGCTATGTAAAAGAGTTTATTGATAAAACCATTGATGAGTACTCTGAATATTTAGATAAAAACAATATTCAACATTGCTTCATGAGTAACCCAATAGGAGAAAGCAAGTCAGACGGTGAGGAGAGAGGTAAAAATACAGTTGAAATTTCACTTAACGCTAAGCGTGAAGTCCTTGTGGATGCTAAAGTATTCACGAATAATATATTGGATGAATTAGCAAGGATTATTAAAAATTTCGAGGCTAATATTATTACTATAGCCCATTCTCAGATTAATAGGGATCAATATATAGATCAGGTGGTTGGTTTTTATAAAAATACAGCCAAAGATAAAGATTCTGATAAAATAAAAGATAAGTTAACTAGTGCCCTTATCAATGAAGATCTTCATTTAATTGTTAAAAAAGAAGTGATAGAGTTTAAAGTCGAAAATTTAAAACGGCTTGAGTTGCTGAGGCGAAAATTCTTAACAATGTTGAATTTCTGCAGCGCAGAATTAGATCCAAACCTAACTGACAGTCTGCCGGTGAATGTCAAGGTACAATTAATGACATCATTCAATGACTACCCTGGAAAAATCCGTGAGTATGGCTTCACAGAATTAGAGCAACAGAACTACTTACTGTGGGATAGTTCACTTCTTGAACAACCACCAGTAAAATTTACTGAAATACAAAATCATAGCGACTTTATTGCGCAAAGCGACAATAGCGGACTAATAAAAGTTGCTGACGCAATGGAAAACTTTCTTGGTGTGCCTGGATTCATTAATCATATATTGCAGGATATGTTAAAATCCAGACTGAATACTGATGTTAATCAAAAGGGGTGTTATGTTGAACCATTGCATTTTAATGGAATTCAGTTAAAAGATAACATAATAAATTGCCTGCAGGGCCGAGATAATGACGAGAAAAAAATTAGAGCTAAAAGCTTCTTGATTACCGGAGATGCCGGTATGGGGAAAACGCAATTCTCACTCAATCTAGCTAATGATTTGTGGAGTCTATACTACGTCACCAAAGAGTTTCTGCCCATTTATGTTGATTTGAAAGAGGCTTGTGCTGAGGATTTTTTATCCTTGACATCAATGACTCTACTAGACTCTATCATAAAAATGGCTAGGAAAAAAATGGACTTTCCTGGCGCAATAACAGACAAGCAGGTTTTAGATTATTTTCGCGCGAATAATTTGATCTTTATAATTGATGGTGTTGATGAGGTTGAGAGCAGAAAACTGGAGTATATATTTTCTAAATGTATGAGAGATCCTGGGAATCATGATAATAAAACTCGGCATGCTATTTTTACTTGTCGTGAAGAAGCTCTGCTTGGATATAGTTCTGAAACGATTGAAAATTGGTTTAGTAGAACAGGCTCCAATAGGAACACAAATGTTGATTATGAACTAATCAAAATGAAGCTATGGGGTAATGAACAGATTCAGCAGTATTTGAAGAAATATATTGAAATGAAATATTCGCTGAGTATAGCCAATTATACTGAAAAAGAATACCAAGATTGCTTTAGCTTTTGTTGCGCTAAGTTACCTGAATTTGTAGAGCTTATTAGAACGCCACTATTGTTGCGCATTATCACACCTAAACTTCCAGAAATAGTGAGTAGGCTAAAAAAAGCTTATAATACTGAACCTAAAAAAGCAACTAGCTCAAAAATATATGCTTACTTTTTTATTGAATGGATTCGACGCGAAGAAGAGAAGCTGCTCAGCTCTAATAAATCATCGAATTTATTTGCTGATTCAAGGTATCACAGGCATCTTAGTGTATATAGCGCTATATATACTATTAACTTAGCAATACATTTATGGATAACTATTCATAGCCATGGTAACTCGCTCATTTTCAATGCGGATCTAGATGAAGAGACGACGTGCCGTGAAGAATTACTTCATTGTAATCTTCATGCTGATATTGTATTCAATCAGATTTTAGATGATGCTAGTGATTTTTGTGAGCGGTCAGAGATTGATTCGCTAAGAAGAAACCTTGAGGAAATAAAAAAAAGTCATAATGGGAGTGTTAAATTTTCACCCGATATGGTTCTTGCTGTAAGGTCGTGCTCCTTACTTAAAGTCAGTTCGTGTCATAAAATAATGTTTAAATTTATACACAAAAGTATGAATGAATATATTACCGGAACCGCAGTTTTCGAAACATTGGGGCACTTAGAATTGAAACCCGATGCTATTCTTGAGGCGTTAACGAAGTCCAACAATGACCTCTTTATTAATGTTGGGCCAGTTAGAGATCAACCAAATATTATAAATATAATAAAACAAAAATACAAAAAAGGTGAGAAGGGGTTTGAGTCTTTTGTGAATAGACTTTGGATGCTAATTGACTTGTCTAGACAACATAAAAAACTGACAATCGCTGCAAGTAATGCTGTAACACTTATTTCAGCAATTGATCCACAGTTTTTTTGTAACAAAGATCTCAGTAATACTCGTATAGCTTATGCGCTTATTGTGAATTCATTTTGTCATAATACTAACTTTAACTATGCTGATTTATCACAGGCTATGTTCATAGATTCAGATTTTTTCGGTGCATCTTTTGTTGGCGCAAAATTGTCTATCAGCCTCAAAAAGCATCTGTCATCTAATGTGACAACTAAAGCAGTTCCTTCTCTAAGGCTTGATAATATGACAAACATGCCATTGAGAAATTCAAGTGAGTTGTTAGATATAAGGCATATAAATAATTCCTGGTTTGCAGCTCATAAAGATGGCAACGTGTATAGATTATACGAAGATCTGAGCAAAATATACAATACCTGGTCGTTACTTGGTTCTAAATTTAGCGGTAACTGTGTTATTAAAAATGTCTCATTTACAAATAATGGTGGTGTCTACTGTATTACGCAGTATAAGAATTCAATTCAATTTCATTGTCTTGCTATTCCCATGGAATATACCGAAGATACACTCGTAGAGAGGTACATCGCTAAAATCTCGGAAATAGCCGAAGTTTCGTGGTTCTGTGCTGACGACTCTGGTGACTATATCATATTGAAAGGTAAAGTTGGCGCTGATACCATGATTTATATCTATCAAGTCTTTTCTACTGGGTTATCAGAGCCCGTTTGTAAAATCCACTATAATCTCTTTGTTGATTTCTACCCCAATAAGATAAAAAGTATTAATTTCTCACCCAGATCGGGTCAGTTATCTATAATAAACGCTCAGAGTAACCTGCTGATAACGATATGTTTAAATGTAAATCCTGGTATACAGGTGACGGTAACAGAGTTTTATTATGCTAATTCGCAACTACAAGCCAATTTCTTTAGTCTGAATAAATGGAAGCAATTAAGTAATCTGAAGGTGATTAAAGTTGACAACATTGATGATGCTGAACAGTGGGGTGATTTGCAAGATAATAGTATTATTTCCTGTGGCACTAAATTCTATGTTAAACAAGTTCAACCAAAGTTTATTTATCAAGCTATATCACAGAAAACTGAATCTTATGAAATGCTTTCGTTAGAAGATAAAAGCCTACTATTTACTGCTTGGAGAAACTTTATTTTGAGTGGTCAATCAGATAAGATCGCAGTGCAGACGGTAACATATCCTGGTGATGACTCTCATATCTTTGTTTCAATTAGGGTGCATTCCGACGATAGCGCTAAGTATCTTGTTGCTAAATTAGCGACAGTGGATGCTCAGTCTATTGCTTGTGTTTACGTTAATAGTCCTGTTAGAGGAGGTCCTGGGTTTTATAGAGATAAGCGATCTTTCTATGCGCATTATAATTATGACGCTGATGTTTTCTTTATAATCGATGTGCTACCATCTGCTAATGCTCTATACACTTTCGATAAAAACCTCGATATCAAAAATATAAAATATTTTCATGATACGATTGACGCTGTGATTTTCTCTAACAATAGCAGTCAAGAGCTTAGTGACTTCATACTCTTAAGTGGTCAGTCCATTTCCTCTTATTCGATCAACTTTATCACTAGTGAATTAAAAAAGCACGTAGACACCCTGCAGTATACGATAGCAGCTGAAATTAATGGCAATACCTATTGTTGTGTTGTTAAAAACTATAATCAGTTAGTGGTCTCGGTATTATCTCATGTCGAAAATGACAGCCTTATTGAGACTTCAACCTGTCTATTTGAGGCTGATCAGGAAATACATTCTATCAATATCCTTTCAAAATCAAAACTGATTGTTATTGACTTGTTGTGCAATGCTATAAATCATAAATCTGAGTGTCTCATCATTCAGTTGGAATATATTACTTCTAAATTACGCATAGTAGATGAAGCAGACTTAGGTAAGTATAAAGACTCAGAGAATGTAGACAGGAACGATATGTTTTTGGTTAGAAAATCGTCAGGAGATTATGGCTTGCGTTTTTGTTCTTCTGATAAAGAAATTGATATGGTAGACATAGAAAAATATTTCTTTCAGTGTATAGGGGCATATAAAAGTGGCGATATTTGTGAAAACAGAAACATTGTTCTGCATGTTTTGTCCAACATTGCGACACCATTTTCTTCATCAATTGTTGGTATCGCGGCAGATCCTGAAATTTCTAAAAATGCGTGCATTATTTATGATGAAGGTCTACCTCAAGTTGTTCGACCATGGGCTGAAATTCGAAATGAATTGAATGTCTCACAACCTCCTGGTCTAACAGTCTTTTACCCTAATGCCGACGATAAGGCGCCACTGTTATCAGCAAAAAACTATAAAGTAAGTGGTTTACTACAACCCTTGTTATCGGAAAAGAATAAGCAATCTTTACGGCTCATAAGTTGTTTTTCCATCGCTGAATTTGATAAGGATTTTATGCCAATAGTGCTAGTATGTTATATTAAGCCCACTTTCTTTTTTAGACTGCGGACTACAGCTGTAATTTATTATCCTGGTGGAGAGCTTAGATTAAAAGAACATGAAATTTTAAGTTGGGCAATGACGTCAATAAGTATTCCAGGTTTTTTTAAATTTTCAATCAGTAAGGTTTCTAATAATGCCTTATATTTGGCACTGTATAAATCATCCGGGACTTCACCAATCTGGTGTTATAAACTATCAAAAAACATAAATAACCTCTTAGAATGGCATGACCAAGACTATTATATTACTTATGATTCTGAAGATGAGATCCATCATTGTCTACCATCGATAGAAAAAGATGTGCTTTTTTATGTATGTAATAGTGCTTTGTTTTGCAGTCTTATGAATATACCTAATTGTTCTAGACCACACATCCTA
>JBGSSQ010000217.1:0-3067 GCA_041736975.1 Gammaproteobacteria bacterium | reverse complement strand
GAAACGTAATGTGCTGCTGAGTATCTTTTTAGGTACAGCGACATTTTCTCTTCTACAAATATTTTTTGCAAAGATGGTGTAGGGTTATGAATACATTTAAAATTAGTTTAGTGACGGGTTTGGCCTTGTTTGCGATGTTCTTTGGTGCAGGTAATATCGTATTTCCTTTGCGCTTAGGTGTAATCAGTGGAGAGAATGTTAGCTATGCTTATGCCGCTTTCCTATTATCTGGCGTCGGGCTGCCATATTTAGGGCTATATGCGCTATCACTCTATGATGGTAATTATTGGTGTTTTTTTGAGCGTTTGGGCAAAGTGCTATCATTTTTAGTCATAACTTTTATTTTGCTCATTATCGGACCATTATTTGCCGCGCCTAGAACTGAAGTGGTAACGTTCCACACATTTCTGCCATTGCTGCCACCTGCTTTAGATAATGCCTATGTGTTTAGTTTTCTGTATTTTTCTGCAGTATTCATGCTGGTACTAAGACCTAACTCTGTTGTTGCTATTGTCGGTCGTTATATCTCACCCGTTAAGATAATTTCATTCGTGAGCTTAATTATTTTAGCTATTACAGCAAGAGAAATCATGGTGTCATCCGATTACACAGTCGGTTACATAACAAAAAATGCATTGTCATTGGGGTATAATACCATGGACCTGTTGGGTGCGATTTTTTACTGCTCTGTTGCTTACCAGCATGTGAAGAAAAAATGCCAAAAAATAGGGGTTGAAGATAAGGAAAGTATCAGTAAAGTGATGCTGCACTCTTGTCTAATTGGGGGGCTATTAACCTCTATTATTTATCTTGGGTTTATCTTCTCAGCACATTATCACGCGGCTTCATTGCAGGGTGTGGCGACTGAAAGTTTGATTAGCACATTATCACTACTGATTTTTGGAAAATTTGGAACGGTTTTTGTCTGCATATTCGTGTTAATGGCTTCAATAGCCACTGCAACAGCATTGGCAGATGTTACTACAGATTACTGTCATGAAACAATTTTCAGAAGAAAAATGCCGCGGCCAGTTTGTCTAGCCGGGGTGTTGGCATGCATGTTTATGATGTCCATACTAGGCTTTGACATGATTATGAAAATTGCATCGCCTATTTTGGAGTTTGTATATCCGGCTATTATTATTTACTGCCTTTATGCGATTTATAAGGTGAAGGTACAAGGGGAAAGTCGGGAGAATCTGTCAGCAAGTCTCGCTGAAGTTTAAGGTGCCAATGGGGGGAGGTCCTAAGTTATCTTAGGACCTCATTTTTTTTAAAAGGAGCACTTTTTCCCAGCATCAAAGTCAATTTTCACGGCATCTACTTTTTTGCTATCCTTAGTATCACGCTTATGACTCATTTTGAAAATACTAATAGGTGATATCTCCTGTAGTGTCTTGGTATGAGTACCTGCGCATGGAAATGGACTTAGCTCGCCAATTTTTATTTCACGTAAGCCTGAAGCTCCTTGCTGCTCTGTAATTGGAGGGTTCTCCTGCGCAATTTGGTTGCAGCGATCTTGCAGTAACTTTAACGCATCATCAGACCATTTTTTTTGTCCAGATATATTAATAAACATGAGGTAGGTCATATTCTTTAATGGGTCCAAATTACATTTAAGATATTCTAGCTCGAATAAAGTTTTTGCCATGTTAGCGATTAAATGGCCGGCTGTGTGAAGACATGAAAGCTTGGTGCGTAATTCTGAATCAATGACCAGACTCACCTGATCACCCACAGCGAAGTCCACATCATCATTCTTTAGAAAATGTATGACATCAAAGTTAAATGTATCTCCATCTTTCATGACAAGCTCTACTTGCTTGCCATTAATGGTGCCTTGGTCATGCGCTTGACCACCACCTTTTGGGTGAAATATGGTTCTGTCTAAACGAATGACTTTATGATCAGGAAATTTATCCTGTATTTCAATAGCTGTCACTTTTGCTGATGTTTCGAAAAGATCGTGCTCTGTTAGATAGAGTTTCTCAGTGCCCCCATCATGTTTTATTTCCATTTGATTCTCCTTAAAGTAAGTTGTAAAAATGATATTATATATTCTGAATCTTCGAATGCAATAACATTTAAAAAAAGCGGTAATTCTACGGATAGAAAATTTAATATTGTTTTGATATTTTTAGAATATGGGTTTCCCTGGGTTTAAATCTTTGTGATTAGATGATTAGACGATTAACTAGGAGGTTATTATGGAACAAAAACAAGTTGATGATGGGCTGGACAAAATTTTGCAATGTCCTATAGGTAAAGTAAGAATGCAAGATCCTGTTGTTGCTGAAGATAATATGACCTATGAGCGCAGAGAGATAGAGCTATGGATAAACCAGCAAAAAGCTACTGGACTAGTTAATAGTCCGGTAACAGGATTGCCACTTAAGCACTATAATCTGCAAGACAATATAGCACTTCGTCAAGTTATCGAAACACTTAACATTGAACATCATCAGTCAGTTGGCAATAGGGCTGCCACGCCTATAGTGCAGCAAAGTATATTTGCCAATAAACAATTGTTAAAGTTAGCAAGGCAGAATCAATTTGTGTCTGCTTGCCGTAGAGGAGAATTGGAGACGGTTAAGAAATTTTTAGAGGCTGGAAGCACATTAGACCAGACCGACAAAGAGGGGCAGTATCCTTTAGCTGCTGCATTTTGGGGTATGAATACACAGGTAATCGATTGCCTTATTCAGCATGGTAATCCAGACAAAAATACAATGAGACAGACATTAGAATGCAATTTAACGCGTTATGGTAAAATTCTGCCGGTGTTTAAACCTTCATCTGAATTAACTTTAGAAGACTTGTGTTTAGACTACTTAAAACAAGAGGGTCGTGAAGTTTGTTTTAGTGACTGGAGTTGGAAATCGCTGTCCAAGACTATTTACTTTTGGCATGATATAGAGTTGGTGAATGTACCTGAAGCTGGTGCTCTAGCAAAGACTAAGGCAGGGAGGTCATGGTTTTTTGGTCCCAGTAAAACATTATTGACCGACTGCATTAGCCAAGATCCTGAGCGATCGATAGTGTGGATGACTATGATAGTGCAATACGA
>JBGSSQ010000272.1:0-1735 GCA_041736975.1 Gammaproteobacteria bacterium | reverse complement strand
GCCTCTTCCGCTACAATTTGTGTGCCTACTACATTATTGCGCAGCGCTACACGCACCTGCGATTCTAACATAGGAACATGTTTATACGCGGCCGCATGAAAAACGGTATCCACTGAATATTGACTAAATATACGGTTTACCGCCACACGATCGGTCACATCCTCTAAGCAAATAGTCAAGTTCAAATCGACGAAAGCCGCCTTCATGGCCAATTGAAGCTCATAAAGTTGGTGTTCATTTTGATCAATGACAATCAACGTTTGGGGTTTTAAGGACGCAATTTGCCTACACAGTTCAGAGCCAATAGATCCTGCCCCACCCGTTACTAAGATATTTTTACCGTGAATTCCAGCGCTGATTTTCTGCCAATCTAGAGTCACCGGATCCCGCCCCAATAAATCCTCTAAGGAAACCTGACGCAGGGCATCCACTAACACACGCCCTTGGGTTAAATCATTGACACTGGGCAAGGTACGGTATTCAACACCAGCCTCTTGGCATAATTGCACAATCCGTCTAATTGTTTGAGCTTTAACCGAGGGTAAGGCGATAATGACTAATTCAATGGCATAACGTCGTACAGCTTGAGGTATCCCACTGATAGGGCCAACAACCCGAACCCCTTGAATCTCTTTGCCTTGGCTTTGGTGTTTATCATCAACAAAAGCCACTGGCAAATAATCATGCTGACGACGTGACAAGTCACGCACTATACTCTCCCCAGCCTCCCCTGCGCCAACGATCAAAACACGCTTACCCTTCAGCAAGCTGCCATAGTCTTTAGACCATCTAAAGATAAATCGCGACCCACCTAGAAACATGATCAGTAGCAAGGCATATAAAAGAGGCACAGAACGAGGGATAGCATCGAGCCTATTGATAAAGAAGAGCACCACACTGCTGAGCAGCGCACCCACCACGGCTGCCTTAATGATACGCAGCAGATCTGGCATGGAGGCAAAACGCCAAACACCGCGATAGAGCGCAAAAGCCCAATAAACACTGACTTGCAGCAGAATCACCACTGGCAAAGCCATCAGTGCAGGCCGCCAAAAAGCCGCTGGAATGGTATCGAGATTAAATCGCAGCCAATAGGCCCCAAGCCAGGCCAGTGGAATGACCAAAATATCATGTGCGAATACCGTCATCCCATGCCTAAGACGGGCTAATACTGTGCTAATGCTTCCCATGCTGTCGCCACCCCTCAGTAAAATTGGCTCTATGTTCACAGAGAACCCTGGCAGGGTCAAGCGTGAGTCGTATTCAAAATCCACTATCAAAACCTTTAACACTGTATGGCTACAAGTGTAACAACCAGTGTACGATTAACAATTGTTGTCTGCGCACTTGAAGGCGATTATGGCAAAGTGCGCCCAGCAGTAGTGGTACAATCGGATTTGTTTAATTCAACACATGCAAGCATCGTCATATGTCCGATTACATCACATTTGGTGGAAACGCCAAGCTCTAAAAAATAACACACCCGGCATCATCAACCACAGTAGTTTTGTTTTCTCTAGGCTTTTGCTCAGAAGTTTGCAATTCAACAGATCCTAAAAATTGCATCATTGATTGACCTAGCAATGAACAGATATTGACCTTGTCTTTTAGCGTCGATAGAGAGTCAGAGTCCTCAATAGATTTGGCTTCTTGTATACACAGCGCGGCGTCTTCAAAATTATTTTTTGAGAAATGGCACTTAGCCAACTGGTAATAAGCACTGACCTTATCGGCA
>JBGSSQ010000178.1:0-1953 GCA_041736975.1 Gammaproteobacteria bacterium | reverse complement strand
TATTCATGTTCTAGCGTTACGCCATCACGAATCATTTGAATAATTTCTTCTTTAAATGTTTTTGTCCAAAGGTGGGGGTTTTCAATTTTAATTTGATTGATCACATCGATGCCGAAATTTAAATGCATAGATTCATCACGTAGAATATATTGAAATTGTTCTGAAGTGCCTACCATTTTATTGCGTCGACCCATTGATAGAATTTGTGTGAAGCCTACATAGAAAAAGATACCTTCAAAGACCACATAAAAAGCCACTAGGTCACGCAGCAAACGCTGATTGTTTTCTAGCGTTCCGGTGTGGAAAGTAGGATCACCTAAACTTTGAGTGTATTTGAGGGCCCAGTTTGCTTTGGTGGCCACGGACGGGATTTCACGGTACATGTTGAAGACTTCTGCTTCATCTAGACCCAGGCTCTGAATAACATGCTGATAAGCGTGTGTGTGTAAGGCTTCTTCGAATGCTTGGCGCAATAAATATTGGCGACATTCTGGGTTGGTAATGTGGCGATATACCGCAAGGACTAGGTTATTGGCAACCAGTGAATCTGCTGTAGAGAAAAAGCCTAGATTACGTTTGATAATGATACGTTCATCTTCAGTTAATCCGTTAGGATCTTTCCATAGCCCCACATCCGCTGACATATTAATTTCGTTGGGCATCCAGTGGTTAGCGCAGCCATCCAAGTATTTCTTCCAAGCCCATTCATATTTGAAAGGTACTAGTTGATTCAGATCGGCACGGCAGTTAATGATTTTTTTATCGTCAACTTCTATGCGGTTGGCACCCATTTGCAGTTCTTCTAATCCAGTAGCACCACCGGCAGGCGTTGTGGTGGCATTTTGGCTTTCCGTTTTTTTCTTTTTAGTAGCCGGTTGTGAATTATCTGCAGCTGCTTGTGGTTTCTCCGTAGAGGCTCTTTTGCGTTTGGCTAGTTCAGGCGCAGGCTTTTGTGAAGCACTGGCTGTGTCAAATGTGCTGGCAATGGCGCCGGCTGTACTTTCACTTTTAGGGGTTACCTCAGCGGTAGACGAATCGTAATCATCCCAATTTAATAAACTCATATAAGACTCCTTTGGCAGTGGTAGGGACTCACGAACTATTTCGTGAGTCCTGGTATTCCTTCTATTGACAGGCCTCGCAATCAGGGTCGTCGATTGAGCAAGCTTTGGGAGCTTGAGTCACTTTGACCGCATTGAGAGCACCATCAGAAATGGTTGATTTTTCAGCATTGGTAGCGCCCAAGCTGCGTAAATAATAAGTGGTTTTTAAACCGCGTAACCAAGCCATGCGATATAAAACATCAAGTCTTTTACCGGAAGGTTCGGCCATATAAAGATTGAGTGATTGAGCTTGATCAATCCATTTCTGTCGACGAGAGCCTGCTTCGACTAACCAACGTTGCTCAACCTCGAACGCGGTAGCGTAGAGCTTTTTGATTTCATCTGGAATACGCGCGATCATTTTTAAGCTGCCATCGTAGTATTTTAAGTCGTTAATCATGACATCATCCCATAGATCAATGGCTTTGAGGTCTCTGACTAAGTGAGGATTAACAACAGTGAACTCTCCTGACATATTGGATTTAACAAAGAGGTTCTGATAGGTTGGTTCAATCGATTGGCTAACACCGCAAATATTGGAAATTGTTGCGGTTGGTGCGATGGCCATTACATTGGAATTGCGCATCCCTTTGGTAGCCACGCGAGTGCGTACCTTGTCCCAGTCCAATGTGCTGCTGATATCTTGTTCAAGATATTTGCCGCGAGCTTCGTGCAGTAACTCAATAGAATCGATAGGCAGTATGCCTTTGCTCCACAATGATCCTTCGTAGCTCGCATAACTACCACGTTCTTCAGCAAGATCGCAGGAGCCGTTAATGGCGTGATAACTAATGACTTCCATACAGCGATCGGCAAATTCAACGGCTGCCATGGAAGAATAAGGAATACG
>JBGSSQ010000174.1:0-4258 GCA_041736975.1 Gammaproteobacteria bacterium | reverse complement strand
GCTGCTAGAAAAGGATGTCAAGGAAACCGATTTTTTCATCGGCGCTAGTGCCGGAGCTCTTGCACTGGTGCTATGGACCTATGTATGGCATGAACCCTGGCATATCAACGGGGTGGTTATTGGCATCTTGGCCAACCTTATAGCATTTCGCTCCTCGCTATTTTGGCGTAGAATGAGAACACTCAGTTTAGATGAGGAAGCAGGAGAAATAGCTTAGATGAACACATTAGACCTACTGAAATCAGTTATCATTCGACAATTAGGCATGCAACCTTACGCAGCAACCTTTGCTCGCATGCAAACTTTCACAGAATCTCGCACGGATAGTACCTGCGATGAAATCTGGTTACTGGAACACCCCCCCGTTTTTACTCAAGGACTGGCCGGAAAAGCAGAACATGTACTGAATCCTGGCGACATCCCTGTAGTGCAAACCGACCGCGGTGGCCAGGTCACTTACCACGGCCCAGGACAGCTGGTGGGCTATTTCCTCATGGATATGCGTAGGCTAGGGATCGGTATTCGCCGCCTTGTCACGCTCCTTGAAACCAGTGTTATTGAAACCCTAGCAGAACTGAGCATCCATGCCTCGCCACGTGCTGACGCCCCAGGCGTTTACGTCGATGGCGCCAAAATTTGCTCTTTAGGCTTGCGAGTACGCCGGGGCTGTACTTACCATGGTATCGCATTTAACGTCAACATGGACTTATCCCCTTTTCTACGAATCAATCCTTGTGGATACAAGGATCTCACTGTCACTCAAGTGCACGACCTTAGCCCCGGAGCCAATGTCGCTCAAATAGCTAATCGACTGATTCCACACTTGTGCGAGAATTTCGGGTATACTACCTGCCAAATCATTAACGAAGTTGAAGAAGCCCATGACACCAAGACAACCTCTTGATCCTAATCAAAAGCAACGTGCTGCCGATAAACTCTCGCGCATCCCGGTGAAAATCGAAAACACCGCAGAGCCTCTTAAAAAACCAGACTGGATACGCGTTAAATTGCCATCTAACGATAGCATCCTCAATTTAAAAGAGTTATTGCGCAACAAAAAATTAGTCACTGTGTGTGAAGAAGCCTCATGCCCCAACTTGCCAGAATGCTTTTCTCACGGCACAGCAACTTTCATGATCATGGGTGATCGCTGCACACGTCGCTGCGCCTTTTGTGATGTGGCTCACGGCAGACCGGAGGCTCTGGATGCCGACGAACCGCAAAAAATCGCTGAAACAACGGCTCAAATGGGCTTAAAATACGTCGTCATTACCTCCGTAGATCGAGATGACTTACGAGATGGCGGCGCAGCACATTTTGCCGCAGTAACAACCGCTTTAAGATCAACAATACCGACCATCAAAGTTGAAATTCTAGTACCCGATTTTCGCGGACGACTTGAAAAAGCCTTAGATGCCCTCGCTATCGCACCTCCCGATGTCTTCAACCATAATATCGAAACCGTCCCCAGACTCTACAAACCCATTCGACCCGGCTCTGATTACCAATGGTCACTGAATTTACTCCAACAACACAAACTACGCTTTCCCCACATCCCAACAAAATCAGGGTTGATGGTAGGATTAGGAGAAACTGACGCTGAACTAGAACAAGCTTTCGCCGACTTAAGAGCCCACGACGTGGACATGCTCACCGTAGGACAATACTTAGCGCCCAGCCGCCACCATGCGCCAGTACAACGCTATGTGACGCCCGCTCAGTTTGATGAATACCAGCGCATAGCTAAAGCCCTAGGCTTCTCACAAGTCGCTAGCGGCCCTTTGGTGCGCTCGTCGTACCATGCCGATAAACTCGCCGCCGGCGAGTCTATTTCATAGTTAGCCGTCATCACGAGTGATTCTGAGATTGGCAAATCAACTCAGCTAAGATATCCTACACCTATCGCCAAGGCGCATACGATGTTCGTCTGCTCATCGCAAGATTGCCTCAGCAAATTGAGTTCATACAGTAACTACGCAAATTGAGGGATCATTACGGCCATGTTAGAAACCTACACTCAGGCTCTGGTACAAGCATTACACGCGCACCCCAATTGGGGCTTTGCCCTTGCCTTTTTTATTGCTTTTTTAGAGTCACTGGCCGTGATTGGTACCATTGTCCCCGGCTCAGTAACAATGACAATTATAGGTGCCTTAGTCGGCGCCCATGTGATGCCAGGCTACTGGACATTTTTTGTGGTAGTCATCGGTGCGTTGTGCGGCGATTTTCTCAGTTATTGGTTTGGGTATCACTACGATACTCGTCTCGCCAAAATGTGGCCATTTTCTACCCATCCACAGTGGATTAAAACCGGTGAATTATTTTTCCAAAAACACGGCGGCAAAAGTGTTATCATTGGCCGATTTTTTGGGCCTATTCGCAGTTTTGTGCCACTCATTGCGGGTTTTTTACACATGAACCCGGTCTATTTTACTATAGCGGTGATTCCTGCGGCCATATTATGGGCTATATTTTACATGACCCCCGGCATTTTACTGGGCGCTTTATCCACTGAACTCCCACCAGGCATCGCAACAAAATTTATGCTAACCATTTTGCTGGCACTATTAGGCATTTGGATTCTTATTTGGCTCACTCGCTTTATCATTAGAAGACTATGGGTTGGCTTTGACATCGCTGTGGGTAAACTATGGCAAGCCATGCGCAATAATAAATCATGGCACTTTATTACCACTCCTTTAGCTGATCCGCGCGAACCCAATTTGCACGAACAATTACTATTATTAGTCGTCACAATAATTTCTTTTTCACTGCTACTCACGGTATTATGGAACATTACACATCACGGTATTCTAACAGCATTAAACAAACCACTGAATGCATTACTGCAAAACAGCCGAACTGACATCATGGATAGTGTGATGACAATATTCACCTTATTGGGTGATCGTAAATGTATTCTTGGCTTTTCAGTTGCCATGTTAGCTTGGCTGTCTTGGCAACGCTATTGGCGAGCAGCGGCGCATTGGCTGCTATTGATGGTACTGGTTATCAGCAGCGCACTGGCCATCAAATACGGCTACTATTCTCCACGTCCGCTGCCGGATCTCCCCAGTAACTCTGCCTCATCACTACCTAGTGGCCATACTGTGTTCACCATGGCTTTTTTCGGATTTCTCGCAGTACTAATCTCCCACGAATTACCGCGCCTGCAAAAGAAGTACTGTTACAAGGTAGCCTTATTCTTAGTCTTATTAGCCGGATTTTCACGCCTCTATTTAGGACCGCACTGGTTGACCGATATTGTGTCTAGCTTTTTATTGGGGTTCGTGTGCGTCTTAATTGTCACACTGTCATACCGTCGTCACTTAACCACACACCTTGCTCCCAAAAAATTAATCATACACTCCAGCATTATGTTACTGGTGATTTGGACAAGCTACAGCACAATAAAATATTCCAGCACACTGGAATATCATAGCATTCATCACACCACTGTTGCTCTTACAACAGAAAACTGGTGGAACAAAAATGATAACCCTGTACCCACCTTACGGGATGGCCGCCTGGGTAATCCTGCGGATCCATTAAATATTCAGTGGCATGGATCACTCATCAGCATTAAAGAACACCTTGAGAAAAAAGGTTGGGAAAATCATTCGTCCTTACTCGATTTTGCTGGACTACTAGAAAGAGAATCCCTACAAGACCCCGAGCGACGTTTACCCTTGCTCCCTCAACTATTCCACCAACGCGCCCCTGTTTTACTGATGACAAAGCGCAATAAAGCCAATCAATTTGACGCAGTCCTTTACTTATGGGAATCCGATACAGCACTTACCAACAGTCAAACTCCACTCTGGGTCGGCACCTTGAAAAAATACGAGCCTCACGAAGAAAGATTTTCGCTGTCGCTGACAAAAATAAAGCCCAAAACATTGTCCGATGTATTGCCACTGCTCGCAGAAAACGCCAGTCCATTCAAAACAACGCTCATCTTCTTGCCTGATGAAAAAAGATCACAGCTACCTCAAGAATGGAAATGGGATGGCAAGATTCTACAACTCGACGAAAACAGTTGAATACGACATAAAGAGCCGCATAGATTCAGTATTTTTACTTATTGACGCTATGATTCACAGTGATTAACCTTTTAGTGTAATAGGTAAGCATATTGTTTACCTAACTCGGAAATTACACAGGAGAAGGATTATGAAAAATTATTTAGCTTCAGTAGTATTAATGGCTAGTGGCATTTTTTCATGCGCACCAACTTATGGCTTCAACGGCAATTGGA
>JBGSSQ010000153.1:0-2714 GCA_041736975.1 Gammaproteobacteria bacterium | reverse complement strand
TCTGCTCACCCCCCCCCCCCCCCCCCTCACTCTCCTGTCATTGCGAGCGAAGCGTGGCTAGTTACAATTTGATATTCAGCTGGTATAGTTTAGGCTTGCCACAAATTGGAATATGCTATGTTGAATTATCCCGCTATAGATCCTATTGCTCTGCAGATCGGTCCGGTCAAGGTATTTTGGTACGGCGTCACCTATTTGGTGGGTTTTGCTGTTGCGTGGTTGTTGGGCCAATATCGTGCGAAGCAGCAAGGTGATTGGACCAGTGAGCAAGTGACCGACATGCTGTTTTATATGGTACTGGGCGTTGTAGTGGGCGGGCGATTAGGCTACTTCCTGTTTTATAATCCTGAGATGTTTTTACGAGCACCATTGGAAATTTTGCGCACTTGGCATGGGGGGATGTCTTTCCATGGTGGTTTGTTGGGTGTGCTGGTCGGTGTTTTGTTTTTTATGAGAAAAAGCAAGAAAACCTTTGCCCAAGTGGCCGACTTTGTAGTGCCTTTAGTGCCTGTTGGTCTGGGCATGGGACGAATTGGTAACTTTATCAACGGCGAATTGTGGGGTAAAGTATCAGACCTACCTTGGGCGATGGTATTTCCCCAGGCAGGCAATCTTCCTAGGCACCCTTCGCAATTGTATGAGTTTCTTTTAGAGGGTGTCGTTTTGTTTGTGCTGGTGTGGATTTATTCTGCACGTAAGCGTCCGCCATTGTCTGTTACCGGATTATTTTTATTAGGCTACGGTGTATTTCGATTTTTAATTGAACTTGTACGTGAGCCTGATGTTGAAGTAGGCGTTTTAGCTTTTGGTTGGCTGACAATGGGGCAAGTATTATGTTTGCCCATGATAATAGTGGGAGGATTTCTGCTTTGGAATTCCTGTCAGTGTAACGTTTTTCAAAAAAAAGGAGTTTAGATATGACCAGACATTTAATATTATTGGCACTGTTGAGTATAGTGGTGGTGTTTTTATTAGGTTTTTTTAGTCATTTAGTGACGGCATTAAATTCTTTGTTTATAACGATTGAGCATTTATTTAATTTTCAAGCGGGAGGGGTTGCTATAGGCAAACACGCTAGTCAGATATTGGCACTAATCTTAGTTCCACTCATTGTGGCGGGATTATTTTATGCTGTGTTTTGGCTGGTGAGAAAACCTGGGTCAAATGTTGCAACTATGGCATTGTGGATGACATGGTTGATCTTGAGTATGGCGTTGATGCTGAGAGCTTAACCACATTAGGAGGATAGGATATGCAACAATATTTAAATTTTTTAGAGGAAATATTAGTTCGCGGGGTAAGAAAAGATGATCGTACCGGCACAGGGACGCTGAGTACTTTTGGTTATGATATGCGTTTTGATTTAAGCCAAGGTTTTCCTTTGCTCACCACAAAAAAAATGTTTATTAAAGGTGTTATTTATGAGCTCCTTTGGATACTAAGTGGTGATACCAATGTCAAATATTTAAAAGACCACGGAGTATCGATTTGGAATGAGTGGGCTGATAAAAACGGCGAGCTTGGTCCTGTTTATGGTAAACAGTGGCGTGCCTGGGAAACTAAAGATGGCCGAGTGATAGATCAAATTCAGCAAGTTATAAACACCATCAAAACAGATCCTGATTCGCGACGCATGGTTGTCAGTGCTTGGAATGCTGGTGAGCTGGATAAAATGGCACTTCCGCCTTGTCATTTATTATTTCAATTTTATGTTGCCAAAGGACGCCTTTCATGCAAACTGACGCAACGTTCCGCAGATGCTTTCTTAGGTGTGCCATTTAATATTGCTTCTTATTCACTATTGACTCATATGATTGCTCAACAATGTGAATTGGAAGTCGGCGAATTTATTTGGAGTGGTGGAGATTGCCATATTTATTCAAACCACTTGGAGCAGGTAAAACAGCAGTTGTCTCATAAGCCTTTGGCTTTACCCAAACTAAAAATACTGCGTTGTCCAGACTCGTTGTTTGATTATCAATTCGAAGACTTTGAAGTTGTTGACTATCGCCATTACCCGGCAATAAAAGCGCCTATATCTATTTAAAGTCTAAAGGAAGGGGAACAAACACAGCGTTTGCTCCCCTGTCAGCTTATTTTTTGACTACTGAGATGTCACTGGGCTTGCTAGGTACGCAGTTACTCGCTATCTGCCCTTGTACACTAATACCCTTCAGCATATTTAATGCCTCAAATAATTGAAAGTCTTCATAAGCCAGTGGGTTAGTCGGTGTTTCCGTAAACTCGTCAATGGGGTTCATTAAACTTGAGGCTGATTTTTCATCAGAACTCTCAGTTTTGCTGGCTTTATCTTTGTTACCGTTCTCTAAGTGACCAGATAGTCCTTTTTCATCCACATCTTCGAGCAATTTTTCATCACTATTTTTGTTCACCTTGAGTTCAGTGACCACAACATTAGGAACAATACCTTCTGCCTGAATTGAACGGCCGGAAGGTGTGTAATAAAGTGCAGTGGTTAATTTAACCGCGGATGTACGATCGATAGGAATAATCGTTTGTACGGAGCCTTTACCAAAACTTCGGGTTCCCATCAGAATAGCGCGGTTATAATCCTGTAAGGCGCCTGCGACGATTTCAGAAGCGGAGGCAGAGCCGCCGTTAATGAGCACTACAATAGGCAATCCTTTTAATATATCACCAGGCGTTGCTTTTGCGCGTAGATCAGAACCGGCGATACGACCTTTGGTATAGAC
>JBGSSQ010000113.1:0-7170 GCA_041736975.1 Gammaproteobacteria bacterium | reverse complement strand
ATTGCCCAATGCAGTCTAACACGCAGAAACACTAAAATACTTTAGTAAGTGTATCTGCTGAAGCCATTTAATCATAACTGAAGTATCCCTCGCTCTCACTTGAGAGTTCGGCCTACACAAGTGAAACAGGAGATTGATTATGGACACTAAAGGAATAGTTAAATTATTAAGCAATACGCCTACCCATTACTAAAAACCAAAGAATGCACAGGGGAGTGGGTCGAACGATACGATGAATCCGGAAAGTTTATTGAAAAAAGACCGAAATTAAAGAATATCTAAAACCAATAAAAGGTGCTCGTGATCGCAACATGAAAGTGCGACAGTTCACCGGCCTACCGGTAATCAGAAACATACCGACTCAAAAGGTGTGAACGAGTTTTTCCTGCGTCCAGGAGCAACTATCCAAGTCGACAATGTGACCGAGCTAAAGGATTAGTAACCCCCCATAAAGTATATCTGTTTCTCTGGGAGGCATCACGCATAACCTTGGTTGTAAATAGACTTGGCACACAGGACAACTCATTTGACAGGGTTATCGGCTAAGACTATCCTTTAAGTTTCAAATAACTCGTCGCTACTTGAGGAACATCATGCTGGAGTGCATTACATTTCTTTTTCAGGGCAATTCATTAGTCTTTTTAAGCTTTATTAGCCTTCTGGGGCTTTTTATCGGTAGCTTTCTCAATGTAGCGATATACCGTATACCTATCATGCTTGAGCGTCAGTGGGCCAGCGTATCACAGCAACAATCTGGGGAGAGCATCACTCTACACCAAAATCGCTTCAATTTGTTTTTGCCGCGCTCACATTGTCCACATTGTAAAAAAACACTCTCTGCTTTACTGATGATCCCTCTTTTGAGTTATGTTTTTTTAGGCGCTAAAAGTGCATGTTGTAAACAACCGATATCTTGGCGATACCCTGCTATTGAAGCTTTAACCATGGCACTATCCTTATTGGTTGCTTTTCGTTTTGGTGCTTCATGGCAATGCTTAGCCGCTTTAGGATTTACTTGGGCACTCATTGCTCTGGCCTTTATCGATCTTGAGCATAAAATCTTGCCTGATCACATTACACTACCTTTACTCTGGACCGGCTTGCTGGTCAATACCACTCACCTCTTCGCCTCTAGCGAAAGTGCGTTGTGGGGCGCAGTCGCCGGCTATGCGCTATTTTGGTCTGTGGCTTTTGCTTATAAACACTTTCGCGATGTAGACGGACTCGGACAAGGCGATTTTAAATTGCTGGCCGCTTGCGGTGCCTGGCTAGGCTGGCAATTGTTACCCTTCACCATTTTATTCTCATCACTTTTAGGGGCTATAATAGGCTCCGTCTTTCTGTTTGCCCTTAAACGGGATGCACACGAATCCATTCCATTTGGACCTTTTATCGCCATAGCAGCCTTTGTCGCCCTACTGTGCGGCCATACTATTATGGGATACTAAGATGCTAGCTATTGGTTTAACCGGCGGAATAGGCAGCGGAAAAACAACCGTTGCCAATCTGTTTGCAACACATGGCATAGAGATTATCGATACCGATATTATTGCTCGTGTTGTTGTAGAACCTGGCACTGATGCGCTCAATAAAATTGCAGAACATTTTGGACATGATATTTTAAATTTAGACCACACACTTAACCGCAAGGCCTTGGCAAAAAAAATATTTGATAACGCGGTAGAAAAAAGCTGGTTAGAACATTTGTTACACCCTCTCATTCGTGCCTATGTCACCAAAATGAAAGGCAAAGTACGCTCCCCTTATTGCATTATTGTCATTCCACTTTTAATAGAAACATTACCCAATCCTGATATAGACCGTATTTTAGTAGTGGAATCTCCTACTCAGTTACAAATTCAAAGAACGCAAGCACGCGATCAGCGCAGTGAAAACGAGATCAGCGCAATTATCAGCTCTCAAGCTGCCTCAGCACAGCGACTTGCTGCAGCGGATGACATCATCATTAATGACCAGGATTTAGAGAGCCTTAGCAGCGCAGTTGAAAAACTGCACCTCAAGTATCTCTCACTAGCTAACCTAGAAAATTAAATCAACATAGTCAGCCTGAAAATAACACCCACACCTGGGAACCTGATTAAAATGGTTTCATTGACATACGTCCGGTGAAATTGCTGATTTTGGACTATAATTGGGGTGTGTATATTAGATAAGGAGTGAGCTTATGAAAATGTTTAATATTGCTGCTTGCAGCTTAGTGCTAGCCAGCAGCACATTGTTAGGTTGCGCAACCAATCAAGAAGCCGGGACGGTGGTTGGTGCGGGTACAGGCGCATTAGTGGGTTATGCTATCGCACCTGGCAGCGCGCTTGGCCCCGTTATTGGCGCGGGAGCAGGTGCCCTAATAGGTAATCAAGTGGGTCGAAATATCGATGCAGATCAGCGCTATAGACAACATCAACGCTATCGATACTATGATCATTAGATCCTGACAATGAAATGACACAGCGAATCCTCGCCCTAAGGCGAGGGTTGCTGTTGTGCTTTTATACAAGGCAAAAGTCTTGAGGCCTTGCATCGCATTGAAACTCTGTTACTATTGATGTAGTGAGAATAGGAATCGATGCAGCATGGTTAACAACACAGCCAAAATAATTTTTGAACAGCCGATTAACGAGCACGTGCGTCTATGTCTGCGCCTTGAGCACCTCTTCAAACAACTGGATGAGAACATCAACAGTGAAAGTGAATGGGGCAGCAGGGTTGCCTTATCTGCTGTGTTAGAAATTTTGAATGTTATAGACAGACCCGATCTCAAAACCAAGTTTTCCAAGGCTCTCTCACAACACTCGGCAAAACTTTCCCAACTCGAGAAGTCACCACAAGTTAATAAAGACAAACTGCGTGAGGTTCTGAATGAACTGGATAGACTGACTGAAACTCTGTTCAATATGCCCGGTAAAATAGGCCAAAGCCTACGAGACAACGATTTTTTAAATTCTATTCGCCAATACAGCTATAACCCTGGCGGTGCTTGCAATTTTAGCTTACCCGCCTACCAACTGTGGTTACAGCAGCCTGCTGAACACCGTATTCAAACCATGAATACATGGATAAAACACTTTGTGAATGTACGCGAAGCCGTCTATTTACTGTTAAGCCTTATTCGTAATAGTGCCACCTCCACACAACAACTGGCTCGCGAAGGCTTTTATCAGCAAGCACTGGATCCCAATGCTCCTTGCGAATTGGTGCGGGTCACTCTGCCACCTAATGTTGGAATTTATCCTGAAATCAGCGTCGGTCGGCATCGTATGTCGGTACGCTTTTTGTTGGAAAATCTGCATGAACGTGCCAAGCAGTTGCAGAATGATATTGTGTTTGATTTGAGCTGTTGTTCTGTTTAAGCCGCTATACGTGATCATCTTGATTTCACAGCCATAGGCTATCTCTTTTATACATGGTAGCAAGTTACAGTGCATTTGTAATACTGGCTTCCTGGATTGCCACGCTGCGCTCGCAATGACCTGCGCGGAACTGAAGGCACCGTGACTACAGTACACCGTCATCACACCTCACCGTAACTACAGTACACCGTCAGCACAGCTTGCCGCGACTACAGCACGCCGTGACATTGTTTGTATTTTTTACCGGAGCCACATGGACATGGATCATTGCGGCCTACTTTGGGTGCGTTGCGAATAAAGGTTTCAGTCGCGTTTGCTTCCCCACCAAAATCCTCTTCCACATCACCGGCAGGTGCCAAGGTTTCGGCTGAAGCATGCTGATATTGCAAATTTTGCACTTGGGGATTTGGCATCACTGGCAGCGGCTCTTCAACTCGCAATTCGATGGTTGATAGTACACTGATCACCTCACGCTTCACATTTTCCAATAACTCTCTAAACATATTAAATGCTTCACGCTTATATTCTTGCGCTGGATCTTTCTGTGCATAGCCACGTAAATGAATGCCCTGACGTAAGTGGTCCATTGAGGCCAAGTGCTCTTTCCAATGGGTATCCATACTACGCAACATAACGGTTTTTTCAATTTGATGCATCACCTCAGGTGTAAAGCGCTCTTCGCGTTCTTCAAAATGTTTTTTCACAACCCCTTGAATGCGTTGTTTCAATGCTTCCTCATGAAGCTCATCATCGGTGTCTAACCACTCTTTTATAGGCGCACTTACATTAAAGTCTTGAGATAAAACATCTTGCAAACCTTGAACATCCCAAGTGTCTTCCATACTCTCTGGCGGAATGTAGTCATCAACAAGATGCGCAATAGCATCTTCACGAATAACCTCAATAGCCCCATGAATATTTTCAGCACACATTAGATCAAATCGCTGAGAGTAAATCACCTTACGCTGATCATTGGCAACGTCATCAAATTTCAACAACTGTTTACGAATATCAAAGTTATGGCCTTCGACTTTACGTTGAGCGTTGGCAATAGAGCGAGAAACCAGTGTATTTTCTATAGGTGTGTCATCATCCATACCTAAACGGCCCATTAAGCCAGCCAATCGGTCTGAAGCAAAAATACGCATCAGATTGTCTTCCAAAGACAAATAGTATTGTGACGAACCAGGATCTCCTTGGCGACCTGAACGGCCTCGCAATTGGTTATCAATACGCCTAGATTCATTGCGCTCTGTACCCAACACATGCAAACCACCGGCTGTCACCACTTGATCGTGACGTTGTTGCCAATCTTGGCGTAAAACAGCAATTTCTTCCGGCGTTGGATTTTCAAGCGCTTCTATTTCGGAATTAAGATCCCCACCTAATACGATATCGGTTCCGCGACCCGCCATATTTGTCGCGATAGTCACTGCACCAGGCTGACCTGCTTGTGAAATAATTTTCGCTTCTTTCTCGTGATATTTCGCATTCAATACTTGATGAGGAATGTTGAATTGCTGTAAATGTTTTGACAAATATTCCGAGCTATCAATTGAGGTAGTACCCACTAAAATAGGCTGCCCTTTTTCATGTCGCACAAGAATATCTTTGACGATAGCGTCGTATTTAGCTTTTTGAGTCAAGAACACAACGTCTGAACGATCAGTACGAATAACCGGTTGATTGGTTGGAATCACGACCACTTCTAGCCCGTAAATTTGTGCAAATTCGTAGGCTTCAGTATCTGCAGTACCCGTCATCCCAGCTAATTTTTCAAACAAACGGAAATAATTTTGGAAGGTAATGGTAGCCAAGGTTTGGTTTTCGCTGCGTATTTTGACACGTTCTTTGGCTTCAACCGCTTGATGCAAACCTTCAGACCAACGACGCCCCTCCATCATACGCCCAGTATGTTCATCCACTATCACCACTTCGCCATTTTTCACCACATAATCAATATCTGATTTATAGATGGCGTGAGCACGTAACGCAGCATTGATATGATGCATTAGGATAATATTTTGGAGATCGTATAGACTAGCATTGCTATCAATTAAACCTGCCGCTGCTAGCAACTCTTCAACGCGAGTGTGCCCGTCTTCTGTGAGATAAACTTGTTTTGCTTTTTCGTCAACTTTATAGTCGCCCGGACCTTTTTCTTCAGCTTGACGCGTCAATTTCGGTATCAATGAGTCAATTTTAGTATACAGATCAGAACTCTCATCAGCCGGGCCAGAAATAATCAGTGGCGTGCGCGCTTCATCGATTAAAATACAATCCACTTCATCCACGATGGCATAATGCAGCTCTCGTTGTACTCGACCTTCTAAATTAAAAGACATATTATCGCGCAAATAATCGAAACCGAATTCGTTATTGGTTCCATAGGTGATATCAGCTAGGTAAGCGGCTTTTTTCTGTTCAAAATCCATATTGGCTAGATTGACGCCAACCGTTAATCCGAGGAAGTTGTAAATAGGAGCCATCCACTCTGCATCGCGTTTAGCCAAATAATCGTTGACGGTAACAATATGTAGCCCTCGACCTGTCAACGCATTAAGATAAGCGGGCAATGTAGCAACCAGGGTTTTACCTTCACCCATTCGCATCTCGGCAATTTTGTTGTCATGCAACGCCATACCACCGATCATCTGCACATCAAAATGTCGCAATCCTAAGGTTCTTACACTGACTTCACGCACCACAGCAAAAGCCTCTGGCAAGATATCATGCAGGGTAGCACCCTCACTCAAACGCGTACGGAATTCAGCTGTTTTAGCCTGTAAGGCCTCATCAGAAAGGGCTTTAATAGCGGGCTCATGGGCATTGATCTTAGTGACGACCTTGCTCATCCGAGCAATCAAACGCTCGTTTCGAGTTCCGAAAACTTTACTTAATATCTTCATAACCATGATAATCACTACTCACACTAATAATAAGGGCATTCCACAGCAGTTTCAGCTGAAAATGGGATCTTGGACGTTCTACCACAAAGTTGATACTAAAAACTTGCTGTTCAACTCAATACCCCTGTAATATAGAGGCATGAAGGACGTAAATCAACTCTTAGGGTACCATAACTTAGCCAAGCTAATGGACCATGTGCATTGTTTGATAAGGCTGAATGATACATTACAGGCTATTCTACCTCCTGCGCTTCGTGAACACGTCACTTGCGCCAAATTAGAACGCGGAATATTGACACTAATCGCGACCAATGGCAGCTATTCGACTCAAATTCGCTTCAGCAGCCAAGCCATCATAACCGGACTCAATGAAACATTAGCACATCAACCCGTCAAAACAATACGGTGTATTGTACGTCCACCAGCACTGCCCTGCAGAGTAACGCAACAAAAGCGCCGTGAGATCTCCAGATCTGCTGCGGATTCGATTTGCGCCACAGCGGCAACCATGTCGGATGACCGACTGCGTCTTATTTGGGAACGATTAGCGAGGCCCCGAGCTTAGGTGCCGCTCAAGGTACTGCCCGCCGGGATTGCAATCCCCGCCGGTAATTGACGTCCATCTTCGAAAGTCACCACTTCCCAGGCACTTGAATCTGCCAATAGAGTTGCCATTAAGGCGTTATTAACCGAGTGACCAGACTTATAACCTACAAATCTACCCATCATATTGTGGCCCATCAGCGACAAATCACCTATAGCATCCAATATTTTATGGCGCACAAACTCATCAGGGTAACGCAAGCCATCCTCATTCAGCAGACGATAGTCATCCAGTACAATAGCATTGTCCAGACTTCCGCCCAGGGCAAGATTATTACGACGTAAATACT
>JBGSSQ010000259.1:0-5476 GCA_041736975.1 Gammaproteobacteria bacterium | reverse complement strand
AATAGCTTACTCGCAATGTTTCAAGGTGTAGAGTGGTATCGTCAAATAAATGACTAGGTTGAGGTTTTGGCGTTGGAGTGTATCGCTCAGGGTACATGTACAGCTCTTCATTTTGGCGGAAGGCGGCGGATTCTGCTTCTTGTTCTTCTAGCCACTCTTCAAAGCGTGCGGCTTCATCTTTCATCTCCATTTTGAGCAACAGTTGGATAATATGGTGACGCTGAACCGTCTTTAACATAGCGTAGTAAATCATATGGAAAAACAGAATGTTTTTTATGACACTTTCCAGGGGACTAGCTAATAACCAACGGATTTGCACTTCAGTTAAGGTCGTGGTGGCAGGATTATAGTGACGCAGTTTGTTGACGACCACCCGTACGTTGCCGACGGTATTGAGAAGATTTTTCATTGTAGTGCAGATGTTGCGTTGAGTTGCCATATCGCTATCCCTTAGGGTTGTTAGAATCATCATAGCATGAGAATATTATCAAAACCTTAAGAACAGCATCAATATACAGATAGTGGTAGTAGGGCGTTGTCATCTGGAACCCATCTTCCCCGTCATCACGAGCAACGCGACGTGACCTAGAAAAAGTAGATGGAGGTTAATATTAACTTGCAAACAATGAGTGGGGTTTGCTATTAAATAGTGAGTTTGGGAAACATGAAAACAGTATTAATAGAGCATACCATAGAGACCTTTTTGGCTTGTTCCACACCAGATGCCTGGGTGGCTGAGGCTTTGCGCCAACCGGAGATCCTGTTGATTGATCATGCACAATGTGAGAAGAAAGCGGCTTCTTTCGCCTTAAGCATGCTTTATCGCTACCCTGATCGTACCGATTTGTTACAGAAGATGTCGCGTTTAGCCCGTGAAGAACTGCGTCACTTTGAGCAAGTACTCAGGTTTATAGCCGCGCGAGGTTACCAATATGGCCATTTATCACCTTCACGCTATGCGGGAGGGTTGCGAGTGCCTATACGAACCGTAGAGCCTGAACACTTGATCGATAGCCTGATTGTTGGCGCCTTTATTGAGGCCAGGTCCTGTGAGCGCTTTGCTAAATTAGCACCACACCTAGACCCAGAACTGGGTAAGTTTTATTCAGGCTTACTTGCTTCTGAAGCACGACATTTTCAGGACTATTTATTACTAGCTCAATCTTACTCAGCCGAGGATATCACCCCACGTCTAGCGTGTTTTGCGGCGCTTGAAGCAAAGTTAATTAGCACCCCCGATACCGAATTCCGCTTTCACAGTGGATTACCTGTATGATGTGGAATTATTTTGCCCATTCAGGTTTGCGTTTATCAAAGAAGGCCTTCAGGCCTTCCTGAGCCTCTGCTGAAACACGAATTGACGCGAGTAAGTTAGCGGTTTTTGGTAGTTCATCATCCCGGGTAAAAAGCAAATCATTTAATAGTTGTTTTGTGGTCGCCATGGCAATAGGGCCATTTTGCAGCAGTGCCTTGATGATGTCATTGCTGGTGTGGATTAGTTCCGCTTCTTGGCAGGTAGAGTGTATTAGGCCTAGGCGCAACGCTTCTTGTGCGCTGAAAGCTTCGGCGCTGAGGGCATAGCGGCGTAGCGCGCGGGCACCCATAGCACGTTGCATGTAGGGTGAGATCGTTGCAGGCACCAAGCCTAGTTTGACTTCTGTTAACGCAAAAGTGGCTGTTTCAACGGCTATAGCAATATCACAGCACGCGACTAGCCCAACACCGCCGCCATAGGCGGGCCCATTGATCACTGCCAAGGTAGGTTTAGGCAGATCGTTGAGCGTGCGCAACAGCTGCGCCAGCAGGGCTGCATCGGCTTGATTTTCTGCCTGTGAAAATTGACTAGCGTTTTTAAACCAGCTGAGATCACCACCCGCACAAAAAAATGGTCCATTGGCGGTAATTTTAACAACGCGAACGTCAGCATTTTGAGCGACTTGCTCAAGTGATTTTTGTAATGCCGAAATTAAGGCTCCATCAAATGCATTGTGCTGTTTTAAGCGGTTAAGGGTGAGAATTGCAACACCTTGTTCAATATCAATAAGTAGGTGTTCATTTTCTGGCATGGTTAACTCCGTACAAGTTTAAAATATCCTTATCCATTTACCCTGGCGACTAGGGCCAGCTTGGCCATTATTGTGAGAAATCTCTGGTTGGCACACAGTAGTTAGTATAGCTGTTTAGCAATATAGTATCCATGGTCTGTTTGCGCATCATTGAAAAACATATTATAAATCAATTACATGCGGAATATGCCATATTGTGTGGGCAAAATTGGTGCGTTTAATGCCGCAGAAATTCCTAGACCTAGCAGACGCCGTGTGTCTTTAGGATCTATGATACCATCGTCCCATAATCGTGCGCTGGCGTAGTAGGGATTGCCCTGTGTTTCATACTGATGTCGGATGGAGTTCATGAATGCCTCCTCTTCGGCCGGTGCCCAAGTAGTGCCTTCTCGAGCATTTTTTTCACGAGTAACTTGTGCAAGCACCTGAGCGGCTTGCTCGCCCCCCATCACTGAAATACGTGCGTTCGGCCAAGCCCATAAAAAGCGGGGAGCGTAGGCCCGTCCACACATGGCATAATTACCGGCACCAAAGCTACCCCCAATAATAACGGTAAATTTGGGTACGTTGGAGCAGGCCACGGCGGTGACCATTTTAGCACCGTGTTTAGCTATGCCTTCGTTCTCATATTTTCTGCCGACCATAAAGCCGTTGATGTTTTGTAAAAAGACTAGCGGGATTTTGCGTTGATTGCAGAGCTCAATAAAGTGAGTGCCTTTTTGGGCAGACTCTGAAAATAAAATGCCGTTATTGGCAATTATCCCCACGGGGTAGCCATAAATATGCGCAAAACCACACACTAAAGTGCCGCCATAAAGTGCTTTAAATTCATCAAACTCGGAGGCATCAACCAGCCGAGCAATAATTTCATGCACATCGTAAGGACGACGAGGGTCGGCATTGACAATACCGTACAAATCTTCGGCATCGAATTCAGGAGGGCGAGGATCTCTCAGTGCCAAGGTGATGCTTTTTTGACGGTTTAAGTTGCCTACAGCGCGGCGTGCCAATTGCAGAGCATGTTGGTCATCATTGGCATAGTAATCGGCGACTCCGGATATTTTACAATGCACGTCAGCGCCGCCTAATTCTTCTGCGGTCACTTGTTCGCCAGTAGCGGCTTTAACCAACGGTGGCCCACCCAAGAAAATGGTGGCTTGATTTTTAACCATAATAGAAACATCGGCCATAGCAGGAACATAAGCACCACCGGCAGTGCAGGATCCCATGACTACAGCAATTTGCGGAATATTTTGTCTAGACAGTTGCGCTTGATTATAAAAGATACGACCAAAGTGCTCACGATCCGGAAACACTTCATCTTGTGCAGGTAAATAAGCGCCCCCTGAATCCACTAAATACACACAGGGTAGGTTATTTTGAGCGGCAATCTCTTGTGCACGTAAATGTTTTTTGACAGTAATAGGGTAATAAGTCCCACCTTTAACAGTGGCATCATTAACTACAATCATGCACTCCTGGCCCTGAATAGTACCTACGCCAGTAATAATGCCGCCACAAGGCACCGGTTCATCATACAAGTTGAAACCAGCAAACTGTGAGAGTTCTAAAAAGGGGGAGCCAGGATCAACCAATTTGGTAATGCGATCACGAGGCAAAAGCTTGCCATGTTTAACATGACGTTCACGGCCTTTAGCTGTTCCACCAGCGGTGGCAACGGCCTGTTTTGACCGCAACTCGGCGACCAGCACTTTCATTGCTTCGCTATTTTTTATGAAAGTGTCGCTGGTTGTCTTAATGCTAGATGCTAGTGTGCTCATACATTTCCCTATGGGTTGCCAAATAAGTGAACCACTTAAAAAGTAGCTCAAAAATGTTGATTTATCAAGGGAAATGCATGGCAATCAGTTATATCCATTTCTAGATTATCATTCGAATTACTACAGTTTCTTCTGGGTGAGGGTAAGAAACCCAGCTGAGCGATCTGTTCACTTCCGCTACCTGTTGCTCTAGAGTCAACCTTCTGCTCCTTCCAGCTGAGCAGTTTGATAACGTTCTCATCTTTGCTCATTTCAGCTAATTTAATGGGGCTTAAGCCGTCGTTGTTTTTGAGCGCTATCGTTGCTTGTTGTAAAAGCATAATAATATTTTCATGTTTTGCAATAATGGCAATGTGCAATGAACAGTTTCCATTGATATCTTGCTTAAGTGGGTCTGCTCCAGATGCAAGTAGTGTTTCAACAATTTCTGTAAACCCGTTTTCTACTGCGATCATTAGGGCTGTACGCTCTAAGAACACTGAATCAATATCAAAGGCAGCGATACCGTCTCTGCGTAGATCTAACATTATAGTTACGCTACTGTAATTGCCTGTCATTACCGCATGCCAAAAAATTGGCGCGTTCTCATCAATAGTGGCATCGAGGGAAATGCCATGATCTTTAACTAAAAGTTTAATAACATGAGCTTGGGAGGCTTCAACGGCATGAGATAAGGGCAATAGGCCATTACACGGAAGATGTAAATTGGCTCCATTCACGAGTAGGTCTTTAATAAGGTTCACTTTTCCAAGACGGCAGGCAATGGCTAAAGGTGTTAGGCCATCTGATTGTAAGGCGTTGAAGTCATTATTGATGATTTCACTGATTACTGGCCAGGGAAGATCTAAATAAATGGCTGAATAACAATCTCCTTTTTGCATAAAAGTGTTGAGATTTGCTGCGCACATTTCGCGAAGTATCTGTATTACCTTTGGATTTGAACTTTCGCAGGCTAATCGGATTGTTTGACCATCCCAAGCGGCACCATGATTTAATAAAATCTCAACACTATGTGGATCACCAATAGTTATGGCAATATCTAAAGCAGTTTTCTTTGAACCATTTCTCACACTAAGATCGGCCTTTTGGGAAATAAGCCATTCCATTAAGGGATGATATTTATTTTTTGTTGCAATATGTAGTGGGTAATCCCCGGTGTAGTCACCTGGATTTTTTGTTGAATCAATGTTTTGTTGAATTTCATGTTCTGAGTAATGACAGACTCCATTCGTATCAACAACGCTGTTTAGATGAACCGCGCTCATGAAATCAAGGGGCACACCGTGGTTTTCTAGTAACGATACTATCTCGTTATAGTGATATCGTGCTAAAAATTCTATGATATTCCATTTTGATTCGGTTTTAATATTGGGATTAGCATTGTATTTATCCAGCATACATTGCACAATCTCAACTCTTCGACTGAAGCAGGCTATCATGAATGGTGTGCGTCCTGCCTCATTTGGCCAATTAACGTCCAGCCCATGACTTAGACAAAGTTCAACCTCTATCAGATTGTTCTGTTCGATGGCTCTAATTAATCGGGAGTAGCGTTGCTCATGGTGGAATGGTTGTAAAAAAGCGAGTTGCTCTCTAGTAAGTTTTACAAATACATTGCTGAAATCTATT
>JBGSSQ010000034.1:0-3804 GCA_041736975.1 Gammaproteobacteria bacterium | reverse complement strand
AAAAAGTGCGTTTGAAAGCCCAATATATTGACTTGGATGTGGCTCTTTATGAGAAGACTGATGATTATCAACGATCTGTAAAAAGAAAATTGGGCGCGAATCATCGCCAGATTCACAATTGATTTTGCTAAGTTTTCGCTCTTGGTTACGGACTATTCGTAGTAATATTTCGCCATCAGAGATGGTGGCGAGTATAGCGTTACTCAATACGCTGCCAGCATTTCTTTTGGATAATGTTAATGACACTACTCTGAAGAAATTCTTGATGGAAAAGATAGATATTGGCAGAAGCTAGGGCTTGCGCCTCGTCGCATAGGCCCAAAACGAGGTCAATAACTCGTTGAAATTGGCTGAAATCGAGTAAACACGGGCATAGCCAGGTAGCTATATGTGCTTACTTTTTGATCCATTATAAATTTCATTTGCCGATTATGCGCTAGTAGACTTGCAACCCTCGAAAAGTGTACTACACTTAAAGTACTCGAGAGTGCGGAGTTTTGCCGCCTCCCGAGGCGGGTTACTTGCTCAACTTTTCCAGCTCATATTTCAGTTTCGCATGCTCCGCCGCTAGCTCCTTCCACTCCATTGTCAGCCCCTTAAACCGTTGATAATTTTCGACCTGTTTTTGGCACTCCGCAAGATTCTCCTTTTTTATAAATCGTGATGAGCTTTTTCCGTTTAGCGTATAGCTGAGCTGATAATATGGCCCGTGCTTCTGTGGATTCTCTTTGTCTTTGCATCGACATGTTTTGACACCACAAACATTATATTGTTGATTTAAACTGCCCGGATGCATTTCACCCAACGACATTAATTCCGCTTTTACTTCGTCGATTCTTTTTTCAATAGACTTTAAAGCTTTCATATCAATCTCCTGTAAAATAAAACAAAACCGATAGCTTTAACAAGCTATCGGTTGTATGATAATAGTTTCAATTAAAGGAGATGTCAATGAAATTATGGATTGCTGTCAAACCAAATTTAAAATGTCCCCCGGTTTGCCAAATTAAAAATGTCCCCCTCCAGATTGCTTAGTCGCACCTTTCTGCCTCGATTTCCCGCCTTTCTTTAACCAAGCTGGGTTAAACTGCGACCAGGGGCTTTTATGCTTATTCTTTTTTGCTAGCATGCTGCGCTCACTAACACTTATCTGCCCCTTCGGAGTCTTTTCTTCTTTCACTCTCGGCTCCTTCAGCTTTTCATAAGCTATTCGCTGCCCCTCTCTCCATAAACTAACACTCCCGTCGAGATGAACATGTACTACGATCGCTTGCTTTGACCTTAATACTACATTCTGTTTTCTACTAAGTTGATAAAACTCATTGTTAAACCGCACCGTATAATCATTTCGTATTTTACGATGATACTCCCAGCAAAATATCTGATTCAAATCACCATAAGCTTTGGGGCTGCAGTGTGCGTCTTCTGAAGAAGCCGGCCGTTTCGAAAATTTCTTGTTAACATTGGGAAGATAAATCTTTCTCAGGAAATCATTCGCTTCAGGTATCGTTGTAATATTTCTTAGCTTCAGCTCCTTTACAAATCGATCTTGATACACGCCATGATTACGTTCAACTCGTCCTTTTGCTTGGGGGGAATAGGCTTTAATGATCTCAACATTCAACAAATGACACACTCGTTCAAACACATTCATCGTCGTTTCAATATCATCATCAACACAGCGTCGTGGTGAAACATAAACATTTTTTAAATCCACATACACTGCTTTTGGCACGCCATATTTCTTTACCCATGCCATAAATGTACTTAATAATACTTGGCATGTCTCGCCTTTATCTAATTGCGACATCGTTGTGCCCGTCGCATCATCGACCATGTTTAATAAACAACTTCGAGGATAATGATGGCCAAACCAAAGATGATCAGAACCATCAATTTGCAGTAGTTCACCAAACCGCTCACGACGTAGTCTACGCTTTCGATAACCCTTTCTTTTTCGCTGTCTTTGCCATAAATTAGCCTCTAATAACCACAATCTTAGCGTCTCACCATTAATCAAAATTTTGTCATTTTCAGCCATCTTCTCAGCAGCGAAGGTCGGACCAAAGCCGCTATATTTATTTTCATAGGCCGTCAAAACCTTTTGCTTGAAATCCGACGGGTAAGATCGCCCTGATGGTTTACCACGGCTTTTGTGGACGATACCGGCATCCCCAGATGAGCGATAGGCCTTGTATAGGCGTTTTGCTTGACGATATCCCACCTCAAGCCTGGGGGCAGCATCTTTCAGGCTAATAAAGCCTCGCTTAACATCTTCCAAAATCACTTTGCGTTTACGCTCCTTAGCGCTCATAATCAGCTTGTCCTCCATTGACCCGTAACCTCTGTTTGTTTCGAAGCTACATAGTTTACCTCTTTGGGGGACATTTTTATTTTGGCTTCAAGGGGACATTATCAATTTGGTGCCACATGAAATTATGGATTGCTTGGATGTAAATCGCGGCTCATTTACGTCAGGCGTGTTCCCGCAGAAAAACCTATTGTTGGTTGATATTGGCGCTGGTCGGCATGACGATTCGGAATGATTTTAATGGTGTGTCGGATTACATGAGATCATTAGGGTTTAAGTCGAACAATTACAATCGCTTCTTGGATTTTTTTCATAGCAATGCTCTTGGCGTCGATGCTCTAGCCCGCGCCTGGGTCGGCATCGTCATTCGATTTTTCCCCGGCAACTTACGCGTTAATGGCCGGCTTGTTTTGGTCGGTGATGGCATAAAAATTGGTAATTCAGGTAAGAAAATGCCTGCTGTCAAAATGATGCATCAAGAATCTGAAAATAATAATAAGAGCGAATATCTGATGGGTCACTCTTGCCAGAGCGTGGCACTGTTATCACGGGCATTGGGTAGTTTTTTTGCTATCCCGTTGATATCTCGTATTCACGAGGGCTTCACCTTTAATAAGGATGATAACATCAGCTTGTTGGACAAAATGATCTTATTACTGGAAAGCCTCGACATTAAAGAAGCGTATTATTTTGTTGCCGATGCCTATTATGCCTCTGGTGCAATTATCAGCGGTCTCTTGTCAAAGGACAATCATCTCATAACGAGAGTAAAACTGAATGCAGTTGCCTATCAACGATCCACAGCGCCTCGAAGCAAGTCAGGTGTCGGCAGACCAAAAATTTATGGGACTAAATTGCATCTGAAACTATTATTTGAACATGAGGACAAGTTTATTATCACAGGAAGCCCGGTCTATGGCGAGAAGAATATTAAGATAAAATACTTCGCTACACAGTTATTATGGCGACCCGCGGGAAGAAAAGTGCAGTTTGTAGCCGTGATCCATCCTGCTCGGGGAAAAATATTATTGCTTTGTACAGATTTATCTCTGGAACCTGTTGAGGTGATCAGGCTTTACGGCTTGAGATTTAAGCTGGAGCTAACTTTTAAAAATAGTGTCAATGTTTTAGGTGCTTATACCTACAGATTCTGGATGAAAAAAATGGAAGCGACTAAGCGTGGTGATTTGGATGTACTTCTCTATGATAAGAATCCAGAGTATCAACGTGCGGTAAAAAGAAAATTGGGTGCGTACCATCGCCATATTCAGATCGGTTTAATCGCACAGGGACTGCTTCAATATTTATCGTGTGTTCATTCACCCTTAATCTGGCAGTGTTTCGGTTCGTGGTTGAGAACAATTCGTGCCAATATTCTGCCATCGGAGATGGTGACCAGCATCGCTTTGCGCAATACACTGCCAGCATTTCTTTTGGATAAGGTTAATGACATTACCCTAAAGAAATTCCTCATGGAAAAAATCGATATCGGC
>JBGSSQ010000030.1:0-6744 GCA_041736975.1 Gammaproteobacteria bacterium | reverse complement strand
AACTGGTAGAAAAGAGGGCATACTATTATAAGTAACATATTTTCAACATACGGGGTTTTTTTATGGTAACTGGCTTCTACAGAAGGTGTCAGACACTTGTTTCAAATTTCTCTATGTAGCGAATTACGGCCATTTTCTCTTTCACTCCAATTTAGACTCGGCTATTTTGTAGTATAGGTCAAAATGGCCGTGCCCCATGAGGTTTTTATTGTCTGCCACCATCCAAGCAATCGGAAAGAAATCAATACCCTGTGTTTGATGCTCTTGTCGTTGGTGTTCATATTAGTCGAGTTTTTGAGTGTCCAATGTCGCTTGGAATCTCACATGATCTATAATATGCAGAGAAGTATTGAATCTTTAGCGCTATTTATTAAATGATCTAAAGATTGTTTGGGTATTGATGACTACTAGGGGGAGTAATGCTGTGGGCAACTTATTGATCACTGGTTTGATTGGTTTGGCTAGTGCTGTGCTTGGTACAGCAGCTGGCGCATGGGTTGTGGTAATTCTAAATAGGCGTCATGAGTGTAAAACTGAGAAGAAGAGAGCTTTTCGTGCCGTGATCTCAGTACAGATTTCATTGCATCAAATGCTATCTGATTTGCTACAGATTAGCGATCACAATAGAAAATGTGAATCAGAATGCAAAGATATTTATAAAATAAAATTTCCCGAACAGGATGCCGATAGTTTCTGGAAGGAGCACAGATATATTGATTTGAGGAGAATTAACAGGACATTTTCTCTAAGTTATCAAAATTGGGATTTTTCTCAATACCTTTCAAATAAAGATGGCGATAAAAGAGACTTGCTTAAAACGCTTATTACTTCTAGGTTAGAATATGAACATATTATGAGTCTTTGGGAGCGGAGGGATGTTAAATTGGAGGAGGCTTTGAGGTTGTTAGAGAAATTTAGTGAGCGAGGGCAAGATGATCTGATTTATATTGAAAATAAGGTCATCAGCATTATTGGTTTAAAAACATATTTAGAGTTGAAATCACTTACCGAGGAGTATTGCCAAAAGTTGCCTGAATACATTATATATCTCGATAAGACGTATGATAAGATGTCGGTGTATATTGAAAAATATTTCCCAGGATACGATGTTTTTTCAAAATCATTGGCAGATCATTTATCTGAAAAGCTTGAGATGCTAAAGAATGAAGAAAGGAAAATTCAGAAGGATCGCATTATCAATTAATCTAAAAAAAATATGGTGTCACCTTCGAGCCACACTCAAATTATTCATCATCTCTTAACTCTGTAATGCCCATACTAGATGAATATGTACTGTTTTAAAAAGCGCTTGGCCCGCCTATTTTTCTTAGGTGGGCTCAACCGAGTCTGGGATTATGGTGGCGCCGAAGGTGTTGAGAATGGCTTGGACATTCTTGTCTTGGGTGATGGCTGATTGCGCTTGTTGTTGGCGGCTTTCTTGGGCGGCCGCCTGTTTTTGGGCTGGGGTGGTTTCTTGTGTGGCGGTGATTTTAAATTCTACACGCAGTTCACGACCCAGCGCGAGAGTGAGGGCTTCTTGAAAGCGTGCTGTTAGTCTGTCGTTGATCAGGGGTATTTGGCCGCTGGCAACTTGTAGGGTGACTAGGTGATCAGTGATGGATTGCAGTGTGCAATGTTGGGCTACAGCGAGGGCTGCGCCACTTAATTTTAGGTGAGGTAAGATGGCTTCCCAGTTTTCGGTGTTGATTGCTGCAGCGTTTTTTTGTGTTGCGGCTTGATCCTGGGGTGGGCTGCTGATTTGTGCTTGAGCTTGACGAGTGGTGCGGCTCTGGGGGCGAGTCGCTGATGAAGCTTGTTGTTGGCTAGCGGTTTGACTCATGGGCTGAGTGGCCGTTGAAGGCGTTGGGGTAGGGGCTTTAGGTGGCGTCTGTGTGTAAGCTGAAGCTGGCGTTTGAGTAGGCGCTTGATTCTTAGGTTGATTGGCGGTGGCAGAGTGAGTTTGAGCAGAGCTTCGAGTTTGTGTTTGAGAAGAGTCGGCAGTGTGAGTGGCGGCTTGTGCAGATCCAGTGGTTGGCAGGGTAGTGGCCGCAGAGGAAGAGCTTGCTGAAGAGGAAGAGCTTGCTGAAGAGGCGGCTGGCTTGTGGGCTGTTGAATGGTTGCCAGTTGAGCCCCCACCTGAGCCCTCACCGGTGGTGGTTTCTGGATAAAAAGCCAGCATGCGCAGTAGGGTCATTTCAAATCCACTTCTGGGGGTGGGAGCCATAGGCATATCGCGTCGGCCGAGAATAGCAATTTGATAGTAGAGTTGTAGTTGCTCAGCGGTGAGTTGTTTGGCGAGTGTGCGAGGTGTTTCGTTGTCAGCAAATAAACTAGAATTAACATTGGGTAATACTTGCAGCAGGGTCATTTGATGCAGTAATCCCAGGAGTTCTTCGAGCACGTGGGAGAAATCAACGCCATGTTCACACAGTGATTGAATCTGTTCGTAAATAGCTTGGGCATTTTTGTTGATTAGTGCTTCGATAATGCCATACAAATGCGATGGCGCAATGGTTCCTAGCATAGCACGTACAGTATCGAGGCTGACATTGCCATCACCATGAGCAATGGCTTGATCGAGTAAGCTGAGGGCATCACGCATACTGCCGTCCGCGGAGCGGGCCAGTTGCTGCAGAGCAGGGGCTTCAAAAGGGAGATGCTCTTGTGCAAGAACAGTGTCTAATTGACCTGCGATTTGTTCGATAGTGAGATTTTTTAGGTGGAATTGTAAGCAGCGTGAGAGCACTGTCATGGGTAATTTTTGTGGGTCCGTGGTAGCCAGTAAAAATTTGACGTGTGGTGGTGGCTCTTCCAGTGTTTTCAGTAGGGCATTAAAACTGTGCCCGGATAGCATGTGAACCTCATCGATAAGGTAAACTTTAAACCGGCCTTTGGTCGGTGAGTATTGCACGTTATCGAGTAATTCGCGGGTATCTTCGACTTTGGTGCGAGAGGCGGCATCGACTTCAATCAAATCAATAAAACGCCCAGCATTAATCTCAGTACAAGCGCTGCATTTTTCACAAGGTTCATGAGTGATGCCGGTTTCACAGTTTAAGCATTTAGCAATAATGCGGGCCACCGTGGTTTTACCCACCCCGCGGGTGCCTGTGAATAAGTAAGCATGATGCAGTCGGTTTTGCTTCAGCGCATTACTGAGGGCTTGGACCACGTGCTGCTGGCCGACCATGTCAGCAAAACATTTTGGTCGCCATTTTCGTGCTAGTACCTGATAACCCATGTGGGCGTGCTCCCTGAAGCTTATAAGAAGTATGGGGTGTCAGTATACACAATGTGGTCAAGGTTGGACATAGGCAAGCATCTATAGTCTTGGGCTATAGTTGTGTGCTCTTGTCAACACCATAAGGCATCACTAGGTATGAGCTGCCTTAATCACCTATTGCTTTTATAGGCATCTTCTGGCTTTAATTGATTTTCAGGTGAGTCGTCACCAGGGCGACTCAACAGCGGGCTATCTCTATGCAACATTAAAGGTGATTTTGGTGTTGATTCTGAACATTTTTACGCTTTTAGTTTAACACACCGCTAATCTCAAAGGAAGAGGGCTAGATTTTACCAGCTGCTGGGAAACATAGGAGGCATAGAGCCCAGGTTGAACCTGGTCTTTGGCTTCTGCTAGTACGGCAATTCACTAGTATGGAGGTTCGAATCAGAAAATGAAGGAAGAAGTACAAGATTGGTCAAATGAGGTTGGCGATGGCGACACATTGAGTGTGCGGGTTATCCCAAAATCATCATCGAATCGGATTAAAGCTGAGAGGATGGCGGATGGCATTTTGCGCCTTCGCGTCTATGTCACTCTGGTTGCTGAAGGTGGTAAAGCCAATGCGGCGGTACTGAAATTGTTGGCAAAGGCCTTAGGTCGGCCTAAATCGGCCTTGAGTATTATTCGGGGAGAGCTTAGCCAAGACAAAAAAATTATGGTCAACGGGTGAATAGCCAGGGTCTCCTTATTAGCAGGGGGGGGGATTCTGCTTGGCAGGTAGATCGACAGGTCACTAAAAGGAAATTGTTAGGTCTTGGAGGTGGCGAATTACAATAACTATGGTGATTTGTCGGTAGTTCTAGATTGCTTTCTATAATAAGTTAATCGTCAATACTCAGTTTAGCATTCATCAAGGAGAGGGCGATACTATGGCAGATATCAAGAGAATTGAATTTTACCAAGCGCTTATCTCAGCCTGGCAGCTAGAACGGGCACGTTCGCCTAAAGAAATTATTTTGGGTCTATTTGAGCATTATGTGAGCAACTTTAACACTCAGGATGTGCAGGATCAACAACCACTTTCTTTTTGGGCGCGCAAATCATCAGCGCCACAGCTAATTAACCTAATCAAAGCGCACATTGCTTTTCTTCAAGGGCTTGGAGATGCGTGTGAGGAATTAAGGCAATTTATAGTCAATTTAGACTCTCAACTAAGCCAGCCAGAACATATAAAAGTATATTCGTTTAAAGATGATTTTCATGCAATGATGGTTGCATTCTTTGTTGATTATTATTACCTTTTTGAGGCAAAGCAGTATATTATTGCCTCAGACCCTAATAAATCGAATAAATCGAATAAATGGATAAAGTCGATATTTAGAGAACACAGCACTTCGATATTCAAAAACTGTTGGGTAACGGCTAAATTAGTTCTAGAAAGAAGAGCGATGAAGGATTTCGACTATATAATGAATATGGTAGGAAGTGTTAAGAACGGGGCTGTTGTCACTGAGTACCACCTTAAAGATCTCATCTCTCGTATTTCGCGTAGTTATCATGAACAGATTTTGAGTATTTTATTGACTGTCTACAATATTGCTAATGTGCAAGCTCGAACTGTACTCGAGGCTGTTCTTATAAACTTGCCTAGGTACTTTGCTGATGGCTATAGTGGCAGTGTGCCCTCTGTATTGCTTGAGCTTGTTGATAACGTGTTATGTCGTGATATAAATGCTCGTATTCGAAAGATTGAAATGCTTTGTAGCTTTGCTTCGGTATGCAGCGAAGATCAACAGTTCTTGCTCCTTAAATGTATCGAAAATAGCCATAGTGATTATACACTCGATGTGTTAGCTGCACTTACACCGCAGCTAAGCTCAAAAAATAGATTTCTTGTGCTTAACACTATACGTAATATAGCAGCAAAAATATCGAATAAAAGTGATATCTCTAGGGTGAAAAAAGTAATTTCTAATTTGGGTGCTTTGATCCCTGGTCTTAGCGGTAAATGTCAAAGTGTAGCACTTGATGTCTTATTTGACCTAATCAATTGGAAAAATGGCGAGGTGTCGAGTAGTATTATTGAGCAACTAGGCTCTAACATTCGGTTGCTTAGTCAGCGTCAAAAAATAAAGCTTTTTGAGCATATTTTATCTAGAGACGAGTATAAGTTCGGGACCAGGCAGCGTCCATGTCAAGCATGTCAAAAAGCACTATTTGCATTAGTATCTGAACTTAATCCTGATCAGCATCTACGTCTATTTAGTGCTCTAAATTTAATTTTAACTAGCAAACCATATTCCCCAGTGGTTACGGTTGATGATTTTGTCACATTGAGTAAGCTTATAGCGTATCTGAATAGCGATAGGCGACTCACTCTTTTCAATTCTCTTATCCACTGGACAGATCAGAATAATGGGTACGTTATTGATGACGGTATTATTGCACTTTATGAGAGTATATTGCCACATCTTGATCGAGAATTTCACCGCGCCATCTTCGATACCGGTGTAAAAATACTTTCAAATCAGAGAGCCTACGCAGACAAAGTCGGTGTCAAACTTATTCAGCTCTATGCGCTACACTGTAGAAAAAGCGACCATGAATATATTATCAACACCCTCAAGTCTTTACTTAATAAGCAACTTTACGATAAATGTGCTGCAGTAATTGAAACCTTTGTGACTTTGAGATCGATTTTAGATGTTAAGGTTCTACTACCTCTGAAAACTGAGGTCTATATCTTTTTAAAAGATAAGGATGCAAATATTCGTGCGCTGGGACTATGTATTCTAAGATGTTTATTCCCTCATTTCAATGTGGATGAACAGGGAAATGCGATTTCTAGCATCATATTGGCTCTAGAAGACCGGTATCAAAATACAAATATTGAAGCATTTACCGCACTGACTGCTATTCCGATGCTAGCTAATCATCACGAAGAGCATCTGCTAAACACTCTAATAAGTGATAATGCCTTAGATGAATTTAACTGTGGCACTTCTTGGTCACCACTTATCACTAAGCTAATAATCACTTTCATGGCGAATCGCTTTAGTGCTAAAAACCTTCAGATGGTACAGCATGGTATAATATCATTCATTAAACGACGGCCCAGTGACGCTCAATTAGAGGCGCCATACGCTCTACTGAGTTTAGCTAAACGCTTAACGCCTGGCGATCGAGTTTTAATGAGTGATGAATTAATGGCAATATTGACAACGCCTGTTAATTTTTTTCCACAGCCTTTGGTTATTTCTTCCTTGCAGCTCCTAACACAAATACTTCCTGAAGATGCAAAAACAAATGCTATAAATTGCCTGATGAGTGCGCCTCTAACCTCTAGTTTAGAGGCTTACAAAATCTCGCTGGCTACAGATATTCGTCAGCGGGCTTTTCTGGCTCTTGTTGAACTTCACCCACTGCTTGAGAAGAAGCAACGTTCCGCTTTATTTAAGAAGCTGAATATTGCTGCGCTACAAGATGAGCCTCATTATACACCAGGAGCCATCGCAATT
>JBGSSQ010000408.1:0-6019 GCA_041736975.1 Gammaproteobacteria bacterium | reverse complement strand
TTAGTGAACCTGAAAATGAAATTGTTCCATTAGAACTACTACCACTGATAAAGCCTCCACCCGAAAGCGTGAACCCATAGCTCAATGTTTCATTTGTACCATCTAACGGGTTAGCAATGGTCACTGTAATTGATTGTAAGTTAGGGTAATCTGGCGCATCAGCATCGATTACCGTAGCGGTTGGATCAGCAATCGCTGCAGCACCTCCACCATAATTCAGCGATGTATTGATCCCAGCTAGCGCGCCATTTAAATCCACTACAGGCGCATTATCATTTAAATTAACTAAATTCACCATGATTACAATTTGGACTTGATTTCCAGCCAAATCATTCACCTGCACGCCTAGTGGGAATGCTGTTGTGACTTCATAATTCAGTTGCGACATATCAGCTACAGTAATAACGCCGGTGCTAGGATTAATGCTAAAAGCAGTGTCACCGTTATAAATTGAATAAGTTAAAACGTCACCAGGATCGGGATCCGTTACACTAACAGTGCCAACGACAGTATTGTCGGCAGAGTTCTCATCAACTGTGAAAGCTTGTTCATTGAACACAGGGGGTTGAATGTAAGGTGGTGGTGTCGTCGATGTTGTATTGATTATTTGATTTAATATAATTGTTTCTGAAGGTGGGGGAGCAATATTATTGATATTGATGACCGGTGTTTGATCAGGTGCATTCTGTGGTGGCAAAGTGGTATCTGGTTGAAAAACCGTTTCAGGGGGTTGCTCTTCCTGAGGTTGAGTAAATGTTTCACTGGTTACACTATCATCAATCAAAGGGGTAATAATCGAATTAACCGATATTGGAACAACGGTAGAAGAGGTACCTTGTAAATCCACAGACACTGGTGATTCTAGAGTATTAATCGTTGATGGCGCTGAGATTGTTTCAAATCCGCCTAGCTCTCTTTGTATCAGTATTTCATTCGGTGTGGTGAAATCACTAAATGGCTGCGAAAGAGCAATTTGATTAGACACTGACAAAGCGCTGATTGCAGCAATTTCAGGCATTGTCATATAGGGCATGTGCTCAATAGTCAGCAAATTCGACGCATAACTATCCGCATTAAAGCTTTGTCCTGCTTTACGAAATTCCGCCGCTGCTACATCTTGTGCTGCTGTGCGGGTTGTTGAGTCCTGTGATGAGCGAATGGCTAACCTGAACGTTTGCTGTGTATGCATACCCACATTGTGATCAATGCTATGTGCAAAAATAGATATCTCGTGAGACCCAATGGCATCGGGTGTAGGCAAACCAGATAAGAAATAACTACCACCACCCACATGCGAAAATGTTAACCACGGCGGTAAATCACCTTCCCCAGTTTTAGCCAACAGAATAAAATTCTCAGAATCATTACCTTGTAGTTGAAAATAATAGCCATACAGAGCACCAACAACGGCTATAGGCAAAGGCTCACCTTGCCATTGAAATACTGAAGCATGTGGATGAATAAGAATATCTTTTGCTGAACCCTTTTCAGGATCAGTTAGTTGTAATGTTGGTGATTCATTATCGCCGCTGGGTTTGATGAAAAAGCCTCGCAATACTGCGCAGATTTTTGCGTCCTCATCGTGAGACTGAATTGATAAATCATTACCATGACGATGCAGATCATCTACTGCAAATTCTTGTGCATTCAAATGAAAGATATTACCAGGGTGAGCATCCAAAGTACTTCCTGGCAGTAAAGCTACAGCGTGTCTCTGACCATTGGGATCTTCAATTGACAAAGTGATGTTAAGCAATTGAACAAGGTCATCTGCGGCTAGTGTTTTATCCTGAAATTGAATTTCTGCAAAATTTGAACGGTTATCTTCGCTAAAAAATTCACTAAAATAAGTTGGAGTGATGCCACCCAGAACAATATGTAGATCATTATCAATTTTTAGAATCGAAGAAGCCTCTGTGAATGGCACATCACAGACTATGCGGTCACCTGGCCCTACGACTACATGTTCACCTGGCACAACCGATTCTGCCGCTCCCATTCCCTGGGCACGTATGATTTCTATTATGTTCATACTTAACCCCCTTAATAAACGCATCGCTACCAACACCACCTGACCGGCCTTTCAGCCCAGCAGATAATGCCCCATTGAGGGCATCTATAACGGTGCTCTTAAAATATCGTTACTTACACTATAAGTTTAGCACAAAATCCAAATTTTGCCTGTTTGCCACTATGAAGCCAAATCTTAGCCATAAAATGAGTCTTAAATTATCTGCTATACTATGTACAATTCAGACACAACCAGAGCGAGGTGACTTATTATGCTCAAGCACACTACAAGGGATATCGATCTCACAAGCAATCTGAATCTAGCTTACAGCGCTATGATTAAAGCCTTAGCGCTCAATCCAATACAATATCCAGGTTTATTTGCAATACCCCATGACGCTTATGCTGTCGCCATGAAAACACCATATAGCTCGGTATTACGCTTAATTTTTCAAAGTAATATTATTCTTTTTACTATGCATGAAATGTACATTCATACTCTTCAACAGCAACATCAAACTGAACGGTTGATTCAAGAGCTTAAAGATGAAACGTCGGAATCTGAATCGCCAAAGTGTTCAGGTGGGACTCCTGAAAGAACAACTGACCTACAAAAACAATACAAGGAACTTAAGGAAGCTTCTCTTGAATTTCATAACGAGCTAATAGTTTCTAAAACCCAATTAGATACAGCACATCGAAGATACATAAGTGCTGTTAATATTTTCGTTATTTCAGCAACCAAGTCAATCGAACAACGCGCAAATAAACTAGGTTACAAATTCAACGAAAAGGAACTTGCTATTCTTAATTCACCTGTTTCACGTTCGCAAGTTGAGCAAACCCTAAAAAAATCGTATATAGATGCCGGCATTCAAGATGACTTGCCTAAAACACAAGATTTTTCTGCACGTAGCCTACCTGACCTGGAACTTAGGACTCTTATGGCCTTAAATGCCTATTGGAATAGACAAGTGAATGAAATGACTCAGGCTAATTGCTCTCAATATAATTCTGTGCATAGCGCCATGAAATCCATCAAAGAAAACGCTAATGAACAGAAAAAAAGTGCTGCAGCTGAATCGCAACCTTCAATTGAAAAAAGTGCCGCCCTGGAAAAACTACGCGCTGATTTCAAACAAAAATATGAGGAAGAAAGTGCAGATCCGCAAAAAACAGAGCGCCGATTAAAACGCGATTCCCGTGTTTTTTATTCAGTCAAAGGCCCTGTTCAATTATTAAGAGAGTTCTCACAAACATTTGACGATCTAGAATCAAAAGCCAAAGCAATGCACTCTCTACATCAAGGCAATATAGAAGATATACAAGACAAAATGCGCCAACACATAGAAAGCCACAAAAATGCCCATCCTGAGCCAGCACCTCCAAAGCCAGGCTTTAACCGCTCAGTGTAAATAGCTTATAGCCGACAATTTAGCCGGCTGTAGCTGTAAATGTATTATTAGGCAAATAACAAGTGGGCCTAACAAAGATCGCCCCCTGCCAGTGATCTCTGTCATCTATTTATGCGCTGAGAAATCTGGCCCTATCAAGTCCAAGTGAAACTCATTCTTGCCCTCTTCAGTGGCTAATTTGGATTCCAAATAAACGCGCACATCTTCTCGATTGGGCTTAACTTTATGTGTGGCCTTCTTAAAAAACCCACTTTTCAACTGTCCAGTCTCCTGTAAGGACAAGCATTTCACACCAGCTTTACCTTTGCTTTTTGGCAGCAATAATCGCTCCATTTTTATGGCTGCCCATACTTTATTCAATTCACTCGCATGCTCACTACCGAACATTGCGTTGAGCACATTGGGTATCAAATGCACGAAATAATGAACATAGCGAACGCCTTCAATATGGAGTGGAAACTTTTGATAGGCTTCGCCCGTAGGAATATCTGGCTTAAAGATTGAGCGTGGTATTTTACTTACTCCAACAGCCATGACAAGCTTGCTCTCAGGTTTGATTGCAACATTGTTGTTGCCTTGATTATCATCACTAGCCTTTTTGACTGTGGCTTCAGCTTCAACACCGATTGTATCACTTGACAACTGCAAAGAAGAACTTGCCTCCTTGATCACAGGCATTAGCGTTTCCTGCTGAGAAGAATTGAGTTGACTCACTGGCAGTGCCAACAATCTAGCCCCAGCCCCAGCCTCAACCTGAACATCAGCTTCATCCTTATGTTGCTGTAAAGCAGCGCTCACTTCACTCTGTGGTTGTTTGAGAGAGGGCACTGCCCGCTTTTTCTTATTATTGTTTTTGTTTTTCTTTTTTTTCTTTGCTTTTATAGTCTGGGATTGTGTTGCGATTGCAGCAGCCCCCGCCTCTAATTTTGGCAATAAGCCACGTTGACCGGCATGCGCTGGTTGGTATGTCCCTGATGACAGCGCCGCTATTAATTGTTTACGCAGAATATTTTCTGCTTTATTTTTGATGTGCTGTCTTTTTTCTGCCAGTTTTTGACTAGGCCCGGTTTTGTTAGCGGTTAAAATACCCATCTTGCTGAGTGTAGCGGAATTATTTTCACCTCTATTATTTTGAGCATCTGGATTGGCGCCAGCAAGTAATAATTGCTTGATAATATCATCTTGATTATTTAGACAAGCTCCAAATAAAGCCGTTTCATTACTAAAGGGGTGTCGAGCATCCACATCGGCTTTGTTGATCAAAAGCAAGCGCACCACACTAGGATAGTCCTGCACAGGAGCCAGTCTATCGGTGTTTATTGGGGCGGCTCTACTCGCTAACATCAATGGCGTTCCGAGCATTGATTGTCTCATGTTGACTTCAGCACCCGCCTGCAATAACAAATAAACTAGCCTAGGATCCCCCGCAGCAGATGCATAATGCAAAGGTGATAGTTCAATTGAGGCCGCACCTAACATTTTCTCTACTAACATACTCACAGGGTCAGAACTCGATTCATTCGGCCTAACAAGCTTTGTGCTAAAATTCACTTTTGCGCCGGCCTCTACCAGTAAACGTGCGCACTCAAAATTACCATCGCTGCAAGCATGCGCTAATGCCGTCAAATTCTCTGATGAGCGAATGTCTAAATCAGGTTTACGCTCTAAAACGACCTTGAGAATATCGGGACAATCACATTTGACTAAACCAATCAACAATGGTGGCTTAGTGCCCATGATGTTAGTACCACCGAGATTGTTGAGCACTGATAGTGAAGTATGCGGCAATAAAAAATCCACCACGTTGCGTTGGTTTCTCATGGCAGCCAATTCAATAGGATAAGTCAAAATAGTTTTGTACAATTCCCCTTTTTCAAACCAACTAGGACAACGCTCAAAAAGCAAACGGGTAATCTCAAGATGGCCCATCCCCGACGCTATCAAGGCTGCCGTACAACCGAAGTCACCCACTGCAGAAAGTTGCGCATCAAGCACACACTCAACTGCCGCTATGTCATTCGCAAAGGTAGCCGCTAATAATAATATACCGACGTGATGTGCATGCTGCAAACCACTCTCATTTATCATTTTAAGGCAAAAGCCAGTGAAATCACTCATGAAGTTTTGCAAATCTTTATCTGTTGACTCAGACACTATCTGTTTTTTCATCAATCTTTCCTTTTCATCATGGTACCCAACGTGGTTTGCATAAGTAGCCTTCGCTTACTAGGCATCGGCATCTTAGCCTTCGATAACATACTATCTCTTTATTGACCTCAAAACAAAGCCTGCCAATCCCCACATCAACCATTTTGAATAATCTCTGCTCTCTTACTACAAAGGTGAATTTTTTGCTGCTAAACGCAAAACAGTTTGTTACAATCGTATCTGAGTTTCTCCACTAGCCAATAAAGAGAGAGTACTAATGAAACGGAATTTATTATCGATTATGGCCCTATCAGGATTTGGCTTGGCTGCACACGCAGCTATTCCCATCACCAGTTATGAATCCACCGCCGTGGAAATCCCTCAAGAGTATGCCGTACAAGGTCGATATTGGGGTATTGCGCTGGGGTATAACAATATTGGTTCCA
>JBGSSQ010000396.1:0-1723 GCA_041736975.1 Gammaproteobacteria bacterium | reverse complement strand
ATCTTCTTTTGGATCGAGGGAGACTGTTCTTCAATAGGATCTTGTGTGGAGGAAGTGTTCCCAAAAAGATTGAATGCAGTAGAGCTGGTCGTCGTAGTGCCGGCGCGGACTTTTTGACTTTCCTGATCTCCTGGGTTTTCTGGGTTATTTTGACGGGCCTTGGCATATTGTTCATTAAATTTTCTTCTTGCGCTAGGTACCTGCATTATTTTTCCTTCAGGTGTTCTAACCTTCTCATGAAGACCTAATATGAAACGTATCGGTATCTTACTTTCATTTTCGATCAAATAATGACGGGTGTTAATGGTTTTGATATTCTTATATTTGTCAGTTTCCAGTGGTCTTCCATCCGGGTATTGAAATTCGAAAGCCTCATTCAACTCATAGACCTTTTCAGGTGGCTCATTTATTTTTTGTCTTTTATTATTTTGCACATGTTCTTCTGATGTGGGGCTAGATTTTCTAACTTTATTTGGGGTTGGATGGCTAACTTCATGGGTGTTGTCAGATCGACTGTTATTCGATGATTCATAGGTTTTGGCAGCAATGGAAAGTTCATCATCATCTGCAAGTATGCTATTGATCCATCTCTCAACCTCATATTCTATTGGAGTTTTCGTTATTTCTTCCTCTCCTAAATTGATTATCTCAGTTGTTTGAGTGGAGGGTGCGTTTGTCGTATTTAGTTGTGTATGATTTAGGGGTGTTACTTTTTTATTTTTATTAAGTAGAAGTTCTTCTATATCTGCTACCTTTTTTAAGGTCGTATCGTATTTTTGGATATTGATATTGATTGTTCCAAACGCTGAATCCGTGCAAGCAAGAAGACCACGATTAATGAGAGATAACTGCTTGTTTTTGGCATCATTTAATAAATAGCCTAAGCTTTCTTTTAAGTTTTTACACAATAAGAGTCTGTAATTAATTTCTGTTTGATCACGGATCGCACTTAGTGTTTCCAGTTTGATACTATTTAATTCGCTGAGCTCAAAGTTGATGATGTCGTGTAGGGTTGAAATCATTGTTGATTCCAAGCAGCTAATATGTTCTCTCAATGGGTTTGCTGTTTGCTGAATGATAGACACTGCAGTCTGATACTGTCGGAGATACGAGTCTATTAAAGATTGGTTGTAAGAGGCATGAACAACTAAACTTAATTTCTCACGCAGATTAGCTTCGTGAATGTTTAAATCAGCACAGAATGCATTGTATCTAGCAGTGCATAGAGAGAGTTCATTTCTTTTGTTTATCAACTGTATTTGTTGTGAGACATATTGCTTTTCAGGCTCTGACAATGGATACATCTCTAAATTTAAATCAGATTTTAAGTCCTTTCTAATCTTGATTGCATTTTCTTTGAGCTCATCTAGCTTTTTTTTTGCAGAGTCACTCTTTGGGATGAATGAATTCAAGTTTGCTTTGGTTTGTAAATAGGACCTCTGTTTCTCAGCTTCGATTTCAGTTTCGAAGAGGATTATTCCATGCTCCACTTCTCTTAATGCCCGGATCTTTTGAGAGATCTCGTATATGATTTTCTTGTCATACATGATCGAATTCGTCCTATCATTAATTTATCTTAACTATAGAATGTGAATATTAAAATTGTCTGAAGAGGGGATTTGCTCTATATCAATCACTTAATGCGCGAAGCTTAGAAATTCATCCGCGGCTAGCCACCGCGGAAGGTGTGTAAAAGGCGGGTATCTATTAGCTGAAAATTAAC
>JBGSSQ010000379.1:0-2510 GCA_041736975.1 Gammaproteobacteria bacterium | reverse complement strand
GGAAGAACCGCTCTCCACATTCGAAAAATCACCCTTCATAAGCAATGACGAGTAGTATTGAGTAATATAGGTATACCCATCATCAAGAATATTTTTGCCTTGACTAGAAGCTTTTTTGAAATCAATCGCATTTTCATGAGTCAAAAGAGATGTTGCATAATCAGTTGATGTGCCGAAGGTATATCTTTCACCTAAGATGATATTCTCCGTACGCCGCATTCCTAATTCTACTTGTTCGATTAACTCCTGCACTGAAAAGCAATCAAAGTTATTTGGATTATCCAAAATTGCAGGATAAAAACCATTTTGCAGCAATAGTCGATTGAGGATCAACATACAAATCGTCCTACAATTTCCGTCTGAAAATGGGTGTATCTGCTCTAGTGTTTGCACACAATTCACAATTGCATACAATTTTTGCTGCCTTGATTCGGATTTTGCAAGAGCAGCTTGATACTCCTCTATAGCAAGATTTATTGCATGTTCAATAGTAATCTTTGAGTTATCTGTTGCAAGCGCTAAAACAATTCCTTTATTTGCTTTTAGACCAGCCAATATGGACTTTGCAAAATCACCATTTGATTTCCCCGTACAACCATACACAGCTTTCATCTGATTGAAATTTGCATGTGTGATCTCAATCCATTGAGAGCTAGCATCGGTGCTTATAATACGATTTGGTGCAAACCGTTCTATTTTATCAAGCATCTCTCCCAAGCCATTTTCCGTTGCATATAGCAGAGAAGTAAATTGGACAGCATCTTTTCGTTCATTGCCTCTGAATTTTTTACCTCGATGTTTATTGCTCATCGCCACGTCACATGTAAGAGCGCGCAACTCTTGTAGGTATTCGCTAGAAAGAGGTCTATTGAAATCACTGAATGCTAGTTGGGCACCTTGGTAAATTCCTATGAAGTACTTTGGCTCATTAGCATAAAAACTGTCTATTGCCCAAGTTTTGTTTTCAGCTCGCTTATTGATTTCTTGTCGTTCACCATCAACAAAAAATCGCCATAATTCCTTCGAAGGGAAACTCTTAAAAAACATAGCTCCAGGAATACTTTCTATATCTTTATGACTTATAGCTCTTCCTTCCACACAATCCTATTAAAAAATCTAATGGTCTTATCAACAGTATAATGCATTAGACAATCTCAGGATTTTGACTCAAATATTCAACTGCTTAAACACTGCTTATGGAAATACAATCATTCAGCTATCTTCCACTAACCGTACGCCAATTGGGTTGGCTCCATGGGCCAGTGACTTGATAATAATATGTGACGACTTTGTTCATTGGGCTCATAACTGCCAGTGCTGCAAGACCGACTAGGGGGTATCCAATGAGTAATGCTGCAGCAATTGGTATAGTTGAGCCAACATATGGGGTAATACTCATCATCAGATCCAAGTCCTTCTGTTGAAGTCCTATTCTACCTGTCACATCTACTCTAGCGAGTGGACCATTGATATTTAAATTCTGTGTAAACGCCGCTCCTTTTCTAAAATCAAAATCGCCACGAATATAATCGAATACATATCCTTTTTGGAAAACATCTCTAAAATCGAATGACAAGCGACGTGGAAGATTTTGTAAACTAAAAATACTCAGCATACGGCCCAAGTCCATGGTCGCGCTGTTGCCATCGCCAACGTTTAAGACACGACCTCGTCCTATATTGAGTGACAAGTCTCCCTCAAACTGATTTAGCGTGAGATCTAATGGTGAGGCATTCCAAGATAAATTAAACTGAATACTCCCTGTATGTGCATCGAAATTGCGGACGTTAATGCCAAAACTATCAAGTAAATCGCTGGTGCGATTTGATGTGACTCTCCCATTCAGCGTGGTCACGTTTGATTTTGACCAATGACCATGTGCTTTGATTTCCATTAAAGCCGATACAAGGTGAATATCTTTAAGATCTAATCCATCTTTAGCTCGAGTCATTTGAAACTCGAATTCGCCCAGATCTATATCATTATAGGTGAGCTCATCAGTCGCAAAATCAATCGTTGGAATATCATCCGTCGTGACTTGAGTTTGGCCCTCAGCTTGTGAACTTTGAAGGATTAATCGTTTAAGCCGAGCTGTCACGTGTGAGTTTGCATTCAACTGCTTAGGCGCAATCACTGTCCCTTCAATCTCTGGACTATTTAGTTCAACCTGCCACTCTTCATTTTTAGGAGTGAGCTTGACCTCCAGTTTAGTAAAGCGCTGAGAGCCTAACTCCAGAGCATCTGTAGTGATATGAATTCCTTTCAACGTTAAACTTGAAAATGATGTTTGATCTTTTTGGCTGCCAAATGCTTTGAGCTTATCCCAGTTTAAAATCTTAAAGTGGCCTGTAATATATAATCCATTCTCTTCAGGTAATGATGGAATCTGATGATCACCCACATTTATGTTAAGCGCTGTAACATCTAACTGATTATTCTTACGCGCCAAAAGCATTGAGGCACTTAAATCAGGACCGTAGCTCACTTGTAACCCTAAGGGCTTATCTTCA
>JBGSSQ010000364.1:0-5443 GCA_041736975.1 Gammaproteobacteria bacterium | reverse complement strand
TTAGTGTATTAGAATTAAATGAATTTTTTGATAACAATAAGATTGTTGATGAGGATCTTAGAGAGCAGCTTGCGGAACAAATTAACGCGTCTAAAGAGGGAGCAATTGAGAAGTGCCTTGCCATCATCCGCAAGAAATATGAATTGGCACTCATCGAGCTATACCGCCCGTTGATTAACAGTACCGTGCTCATGCCAGGGAGCAAAGGCAGTGCTGAGCAAAGGAAAATGATAACGGCAGGGCATATAATTAAAGGCATAGTCATCAATGCAGAAAAGTTTGATTATAGGCCTGAAATTAATGGAGCAGATCCCTTAGAGTATTTTGCTGAAAAAATGCGAAATTCTGGCTTGAAAAACGAAGGAATAATTTTGTTTCTGCAGGAGTACCTTAATCCTAAGTTTTTAGCAGCAGGATTTGATTTTTTCAATAATATATTGGCCGGTATCAATATCTATAACGATGAAGATGATACAGCTATTTACTTAGATGTCGATACTGAAAATCAGGCCGTATCAATTCGTCTCGTACAATCATATCGTAAATTCTATAGGGGCGGTGATCATAAAAAGATGAAAAGTAACGAAGAAGCACCTTTGCAAAGCCGCTTTCCTGTTGGTGCTCAATCACATATTAAATTAATTATTAGAGAAAGAGAAAGCATAGAAATAAAACTTTGTGATGGTTCCTTCAAAATTTTCGATAAGCTAATAAAAAATGAAATCATTCGTGATATAGCAAAAGCATACTCAGCAAAAGTTGTTTCTGGTGATTTGATGGTGGAAAATGATGAGCTTTCTGCGGGGCTGCTTCTAGAAGAATATGAGGATATCAATAATTTAGATCAAATAGTTGCAAAGCTGGTTCAAGATAAAGATCCAATAAAAATATTTCTGATGGCGCGAGTCAATGGCAGGGTTGTAAAGGAGGTGTCAAATAATTACGAACTGTTATCATGTCTTTGTGCTGATCAATATAGTAAGGAGTATCTTGAGCTCTTAGCATGCTATTATTCGTATGATGTGGATTATGTAAAGGGTATTTCTGTTTTGTTGTCGCGTTTAGATCTTATCTATGATGATAAATTGAGTGTAAATAAAAGGATTGATAAGATTACAGCTTACATCAATGCAGGGCACGATTTACTTTATACTATAGCATCGTTACACTCAATTGGATCAAGAGCGACTAGCACAATTGCTTATGCTAAAACGCAAGAGTTGACGATTGAAAAAAACCCTAAGGGTTTTAACAACATTCCAGTGAGTGCGATTACATCGCTTTTAAAAGAAAAGCGCGTTAGAACACTTTTGAAGGAGGGATGGATTGTAGGATTGGCAACAAGGTATTCTGAAGTTGCGAAATGGTTGATTAATCCCAGTTGCATTCCTGAGATGTGTAATTTTTCACCAGATCATGCATGTGAAATATTGAAAAAATTTCCAACTATTTGGTCAAAGCCCGGATCTTCACGGCGAAAAAACTCAGACCTCTCACGCAAACTGACCCTGCGTCATTTGCAAAATCTTACGATTGATAATCATAGGCCCAGTTCACAAAAATCTGCCATTGATGCAATTTGTAGTGACGCCGATCTATTTAACAAGTTCGTAGAGTTACGTGAAGTTAAACCAAATGAATTGCTAAGACTTTACGCTGATTACAATGTAGTGTTCAGGAGGAAAAGTATAAAAATATTTGAGCGTGAAGTTATCGGATTATTAGAGGTATGTAATCAATATTCAATTGAGTATTATTTTCATCACTATATTCATTCTTTAGATGATGATGAGTTTAGTAAAAGATTTCAGTTAAGAATTTTAGGTGATGCTCACAGTAATGAACGGTTTTCTTTTCGATGTGAACGTCGCGTTCTTATTCGTGTTTTTTGTGAAAGAATTAAAAGAGGCCTTGTTGCAAGTGACTTGTGGTGTTCTACTTATACAATTGATCGTGTTGTTGAGATGCTTCCAAGTGAGCCGCGTTTAGCGTATTTGCTGATGCTAGAGCCTGTTAGAAATCTACTGGTTAGTGATATGAATGCTAAAAGAATCAATTCTTTTATTCAATGTATAGCCTCAAATCTTTCAGTCCCAGAGTTCTCTGATATGGATTTTCTGATTCTTGCCTTCAGTGTTTTTAGCAAAAAAGATCTGAGTGCAAATGTTTTAGGGGGAGGTACATGTTTGGCTACTTTGATCGCAAGTCTGATTGTTAACGAGCGACGTGCTGTTGAGATGTTGATTTCTATCGGCATCCAACATGATAGTCCTGAAATAGATGCTATATTGAAGCAGGTGCCGCCTAGATTGATATTGTTGCTTTTAAGTTCTATAGTTGCAAAGGAAGAGAAGTTAAGTGGTATAATTTCTTCACATAATAAATTATTGAATGAATATAGTGAGAGCATAAGTTTATCAAAAGACGCAATTGATGGTGCGAGTGAGAATTCGTTGTTGACTCGAAACCAATTAAAAATAAGCTCTCCTCAGAGAAGATTAATGTGCTTTAATAAACGGTTGGAAGAGCTTAAAGAAATTTTATCTCAAAGACAGGATTGCTTTAACGAAATTAGCCTTGAGGTTGAGGTTGAGGAGAGAAGTCTCGAGTACTTCTCAGGCCTTAGAGCCAAAATTACTACTTCAAAATGGTGTGTTGAGGCTTTTTTTAAAAACGAGTGTTTGTCATACTGCGAGTTGGCGAGTTTAATTAGTCTTTCTCCAAATATAGTAGGCTTTATAGATCTTGAAAATAAGCATAGTGACTATTGTAATATTATAGAAAAGGCTTTCTATGTTTTACGTCCAATATTGACAGTTGAGCAAGTGAATGCATTTGGAGGCAAAGTTGGTAATCCCCCTGTAGAGATGAGATCATTGGAAGCGATTAAAGATGGCAATGTGCTTTGTGCTAAAATTATAGAAAACCTTGGTAAGGGTGGTAATGATAATGATTTTCTGCACTGTATTTTTTATGAGCTTAATGTTCTGCCTTTGCTAATCGATGTCATGAGTGTAGACCTTAGTCATATCATCCTTCTACTTGATAAGCTGTCACAGTGCAAGCAAGTTGAGTTCCTTAGTGCCTTCTTGAATGTGTATCTAATAGCTTCATTTTCTGATAGTGATTTGATCGTAGGTATCGTTAACTATCCCAAGTTACGAAGCTATATCATACATTATGCAGATATACATCTTGTTGCAAAATATGTGTGTATTTTCGATATGCGTTGCGAATTGGTAATAGACTGGTTACCCTTCTTTCAAAGATTATCTGAGAATAAATTGGTATTAGCTGAGTATCGTCCCTATATTGAATTCAACTACCCTGAGGCAAAGAAAGCATTTTTTTCACTGTATTCCATGGGTTTTAAGTATCTTTTTTCTGAGCAAGATATACGTCGGGTGCTTGATTTTGGAAATTTCAATTCTGTGGATTTGTTGTGTCTTTTGCTTGAAGACTATGAAAATAAGCGAGATGGAATCTATAGACATTTTGTCATGAACGACCACCGTAGTCTTGAGGAGGTTTTTATTGTGGCTAGTCCAGATCAATTGGCTACAATGTTGATAAGTGAGATAGGTCTTCGTAAGCTTAATTCGATTGATCATTATTCAGTTATAGAGTCAAATTTGAGAGTTAAACCTATTCTAGATGAGTTATTACGCTTTTGTAGTTTAGATAATGTTTATTTACTTCTTGGTTGTGATCAACAATTCATTACTCAAGTTATTAAATCTAGAAAATTTGAGATCATCCAATATTGTAATAGTGAGCAAGCAGAAGCGCTTTTGGTATTTATCTTGAAGGAAGCCTCCCTCGATGAATTTATAGAATTAGCTCTAGATTCTGAAACTCGACACCCACTGTTAAGTCGTCATCTTGCATCGCTAGAAGATCTCTTTACTATTGATTCCGATAATATTCATTTTGAAATATCAATCTATGAGTTGGTTTGTCTTTTGTCTGTTGCTTACCAACAAGGCTTTGATTATAAGGAAATGTGTGGGACAGAGTTAGGTTATCTGCTTGATAATCATCAATTACTTTGTAAGCTTATATTTGATAAAACCACAAGCTCTTCGCTAATTCTTAAAGCCGTCCCTATTTTGATCGAGTATCTTCCAGATTCACGCTATAGTGTATTAGATTACTTGTCTAAAACTCTTTTTCTTAATGCGCTGTCCTCTGATACAGTTAATGGTGTTTCTCGGTTTCTATCAGGGGCAGTTGTTAGAAAGGCTTTATTGTCAGTGAATAAACATCATGGAGCACACAGGGCTAAAAAAACGCTTGAGCGCTTAATTTGTCAGCTATTTCTATGTTGCAGTAAATCTAGCATGGTTAACCTTGCAAAGCGAGAATTGGTTGATGTGTTTATTAATAATATCAATAACTATACAACCTATATCAGTATAACAGAGAGGCTTGTTTTGCCGAGAGTAATTTTATTATTGGGCAGTCTTTTCGATAATGATCCGCAATATGCAATTTCTATGTTTGCTGATAATCCATACTTAGTAGGCTTTTTCAAAGGTTCACCTAGGGCTATGTCATTGCTTTTGAACTCATTAAATGCCAAAGCCAGAGAATTTGTTCTGGCAGAATTTAATAGTGTCGCTCCTGAAGTTTCTCGTGATCGAGAAAATGTAGCTGGTTTCTTTTTGTCCGTGAGATTAGAAAATTCCACAGATAGTTTCTCAAAAATTAGTCTAATCTCAACTGATTCAGATGAGGGCATTTCATCGCTGAGTAAGATCTTTTCTAACTGATTTATTTTCAGTGGTAATTATTAATAAATATGTTGTCATCACGTTCGTTTCGCATTTCAGTTAAGGAGCTGTCTTCAGTGAGCAGTGGTGTCTTGTCGTTGCTTTGATTTTGCCGAATGGATGCATCCGCATTCGCTAATGCATTGCGATAATCTATGTGTAGTGCGTCCATAGGCTGATACTTTTCTATGATCTTCAATGTTTCTTCTATTTGAGCTTTTATAGCTTGTTTCATGTTTAGATTTTGCTTTTCATAATCTAATTCATCATCGCTATTGACAATCAGTACCTTTAATTCATTTTTTAGGAGAGTAATATTTTGGTTGGCAGGTCGGCATGGAAGCCAGCCTTCACAGCGCTTTGCGGAAATCTTATTGATTTCCCATATTACCAGTTCTGGTGCTTCGTTAAGCTCAAATTGCATGGTCATCTCCTAAGTGTTTGGTTGTTTGGCTGTTATAAAATGAATTGCCTAAGCCTGTCAAGCATTAAAAACTCTAATTAAGGTTCATACTTATTCCCATATTTGAGAATCTTTTACATGCTGCATGGATAAAGATATCTGGGCAAGACTTTTCTACAAATGTAAACTGTGCGGCTTCAAAAAATGCAATTTTAAGTATTGATTTACTTTGAATAATTCGTAGTAAAAATTGAGTTGCTAGCTCGGT
>JBGSSQ010000358.1:0-1660 GCA_041736975.1 Gammaproteobacteria bacterium | reverse complement strand
TAGAACAAGCGGAGATAGACAGAGTTACTGCTATTATCAACAAGCTAACCCCGGTATCTCTAGATGAAAATATACATATGTATTTGCTTGCAAACATGAATGATTTCTATCATCTAGATACCATTGATAATGATGGTAATTGTGAACATAACGGCTATGAAGTTGCAGAGGGTAATACTGAAAAAATGGGCGAAGACTTGTCTAAAGCTCACTACGAGTACCTTCTGGTAAAACTTCCTGAAATTTTGTCATCGCGTGGTGACTGCGGCCGAGGATATAATTTTGGAGTTGGATGTGCTAAAGGAGTTCTTGAGCATTCAACTTTTTGGGAGATATTGCTCGACAACTTATCAAAAATTTCTTTTGAAAATCAAAATATTAATTTACTCAAAGGGTTTATTAGTCATTTAGGTAAAGTAAAACCTGAAGTCGCTAATTCACTTCTCGATAGTTTGTTATTGGACTCACGAGGGGACAAATGGTTCCCATTAATTCAGCTCAAAGTAACTCTTGATGAAAAGGCAGTGTTGCGATTAATTAGTTCTGTTGAAAGCCGGTGTTCTCCTATTCATTTTTTCAAAGATCTTGGATATGGAAGAGTTCATGCGGTGCTTTCTGATACTGATTTATGCAGAATATTAAGTGCAATCAATAAACAACCCGATGGCATAGGCGTTTCGATAGAAATACTATCTATGCGATTCCATAGAATAAAACATGAAGATGTTTATCTTCCCACAGATGAAATAAAAGTATTTGCACAACAAACTCTTTCACTAGTTGCATTTCACGAAGAAGACTTTAATGGTCATATGGATCATGCACTACATAATGTGGTTCGTGTCGCTTTGAGCACTTCTAGCAACTACGACGCAACAAAGATTATTTTGTCAAGAATGATTGAATGCACACCTTATTTTTTTATTAGATATCGACATCCAAAAACCCTAGAAATAATTATAGAGTCTAATCCTAAGGCGATCCTAGATAGTTTGATTGACGAAAATGAAAATGGTATTGAAAAAACTGTTATGTTTTTTAAAAACAATAGAATCTCATCCTTGTCACTTGAAGCGATAACAGAGTGGTGTGGGGGCAATCCAGCTAAAAGATGCAAAGTTATAGCTGGTGTAATTAGATTGTACACCAAAGAAAATGGTATGTGCCGGCCAAGCAAAGAAATATTAAAAGTGTTGGACATCTGCCCCAATCCATTAGAGGTATTATCTGAAACAGCTACATCTCTTGTTCCATCCAGTTGGTCTGGTTCACTATCAGAAATACTTGAGGCAAGATTAAATATATACGCTGAATTGGAGGAACATCCAAATTTTCAAGTGCAGCAGTGGGCTCAATCCCAAAAAAAACATTTATATGAGCAGATTAAAAGAGAACGAGCAAGGGAAGAAGAACGTGCGCACTTGTCGGATGAAAGATTCGAATGATGGTTTAGATGTACAGATCTAGTTATCACCTGACAGTTGCCCACAAAAGGGGTAGTCATACGGCTTCAAACCGGATAACAAAACGGTACCCCTACCGTGTTATCTGGAGTCACCGTATGACCACCAACGAGCTCAATAATGTCAGCAAAGCCTGCAAGCTCATCGGCTACAGCCGTCAGCAGTTCTATGAAATTCGTCGTAATTACCAGGTCTAT
>JBGSSQ010000356.1:0-6764 GCA_041736975.1 Gammaproteobacteria bacterium | reverse complement strand
GCGCTTACTATGACGAAAGGGGGGTAATGAGGTGGCCTTGCTTCCCCCCTTTGGTTTTTGTATTCTCACATGGTAGACTCTCCCATCGCTGCCGAGTTGTCCGGTATTGTGAAAGTTAAAAAAGGAAATCATCCATGTGGTTTAAAAATGTTCAATTATTTCAATTTCAAGAGCCTTTTAAGCTGCGAGCAGAGCAGCTTGAAGAAAGACTAGCTGAGAATGGTCTACAACCCTGTTCGCGCACTCAAATGTCCAGTTATGGGTTTGTGAGCCCTTTTGGTGAGAAGCACTCTCCTCTGGTGCATTCTTGTAATAACCGGCTATTGTTCATGGCGGCTAAAGAAGAGAAACTATTGCCCGCTGCCATAGTTAATGAGGCTCTAGCCGTGAAAATAGCGGAAGTTGAGGCCGCCGAGCAGCGAGAAGTCTCTAAGCGTCAAAAACGCGAGATGCGTGAAGAGATTCAATTTACGCTGTTAGCTCAAGCGTTTATCCGATGCCGTCGAACGGCCGCGTATATAGACCCTGAGCTGGGGCTGTTAGTAATTGATAGCGCCAGTCGTCCTAGGGCTGAAGAGCTGACGGTGTTATTACGCAAAAGTCTAGGAAGCTTGAAAATACAGGCTGTGAAGACCCATCTAGATCCAAGAGCGGTGATGTCGGAATGGGTTTTGAAGCAACACTATCCTAACGAAATTGAAATGGCCGATAGCTGCGAGATGCTCGCCTCTGAAAAAGGTAAAGGTGTGATCAAATGCCAGCAGCAGGATCTCAGTGCTAAAGAAGTGGCTAATCATCTGCAATCAGGCAAGTACATTGCCCGTCTAGCGCTGCGTTGGGCTGACAAGTTGGCTTGCGTATTCCACGAAGATTTAAGTATCAAAGGCATTAAGTTTTTGGATGTTATCAAAGAGCGTCTTGAAGAAGTCCAAGCAGAAACCCGTGCTGAAAGGATCGATGCTGATTTTGCTTTGATGTCAGCTGAATTTGCCGTTCTAATTAAAGATATGTTGAATATGTTCGGTGGATCGGTAAATGCTGACGGAGAGGTCGCAAGTTAAGGCACATTAAGGATTATTGGAGGCTCCTTGAAATATCGTACCAGGCCTTTGCATTGTGAGACCCCGACTATTCATTCGATGCCACTGCAGCGAAAGACGGGCAAAACAATCTATTTGAAAATGGAGTGTTACCAGCCCGTTGGTTCTTTTAAAATCAGAGGGCTGGGTCGTTTGGCGCAGTATTATCTGGCGCAAGGAGCCACAAAGTTCATTTGCTCTTCGGGTGGGAATGCCGGTGTTGCGGCTGCCTATATTGGTAAAGCGTTGGGTGTTCCGGTGACAGTGTATTTGCCCACTACCAGCAAGCCTCTGTTTATTGAGGCTATTAAGAGCTATGGCGCTGAGGTGAATATCCTGGGAGATTCTTGGGACGACGCCAATGCGGGAGCTTTGGAAGCGGTAAAAAAATCTGGCGCGGCCTTTATCCCGCCGTTTGATCATCCACTGATTTGGGCTGGGCATTCCACCATGATAGATGAAGTGGTGGCTGCCGGCGTTAGGCCTGATGCGGTGGTAGTTGCCGTGGGGGGCGGCGGCCTTGCTTGTGGTGTGATTGCTGGAATGCATAATTATGGCTGGTCTGAGGTGCCTGTGTTCACGGCAGAAACAACAGGTACCGCGTCTTTTAAGGCCTCTATCGATGCTGGTGAGCTTGTGACCTTGCCTGGTGTATCAGGAATTGCCACCTCCTTAGCGGCTAAGCGGGTCACCCCGCACTTGTTTGAATACTCGCAGTATCATCCCATGACACCTTTGGTGGTAACTGATGAGGATACGCTGTCGGCATGCAAAGCCTTTCTAGATGATCATCACGTATTACTAGAGCCTGCTAGCGGAGCGCCCCTTTCCTTGGTGTATCAACAGCATCCGGCGCTGTCGGAGTATCAATCAATCTTGGTGATTGTCTGTGGCGGAATCGGCTTGTCATTAGATGCTCTTCTCAACACTGTATGTTGACTTAGTAAGGGTTGACAATCACAGTGGTGCCATAGTCAATGACGTTGTCTTGCAACCACTTAGCGACAGACGGTTTAACCCGAATACAGCCATGGCTGGCGTTGTAGTTCGGAACGTGGTCAGAGCCATGAATGGCAAAATCCCCGTTGACATACATGCAGTATGGCATCGGAGCGCCTCCTTTCCCTACTGGAAATAAGTTTGATTCGCAATCGGGACCACCAAAGCCATCGACTTCAAAGGTTCCCACCGGTGTTCTGCAGGGCTCTTGGATATCCGGACAAAAATTTCGGCCACCTGAGCCATGTCCGGCTCCTACCAATTGACCGTCAGCGTTATACACGGTCCACCGTTGCGAGTGAGGATTGAAAATAAATACGCTGTTGCCGTTGGTTTGGATTCGCTTTGGAATGCTGCTGGCATGTTTTTGATACCAAGAGTCGAAGTTGACATTCTTTGAGTACGCAAATACTGCGCTAGGAGTGCCAGGTAAGATAAGGCTCAGGCTTAGCACCGTTACAAGTTTCATGAAATACCTCCTATGTAGTTTGTTACAGACCAGTATGTTGAATCGTTATTTTATAAAGGTCTGTTGTAAGTGTAGCAGCTGAGAGCGGATCGCGCATTTTATGGTTCCAAAACCCTAATGTGTGGCATGCTATTGTCAGTTTTCAAGTTGTGCTGAATAGTGTAAACTTAAAAAAATTACTGAGTGCCATTCTTATATTATTTGAAATGAGCGGGAAACAATATGAAAGAGATTATAGATGAGGGTGTATGTCCAAAAGACTCGCTGGTGGAAATCAGTGATGGAGATGGGCGATCCATCACTATACCTTCGCTGATTAATAACACCATAGATGAAATAAATACGATTGTTGGTGCCACTGTGCACCTATCATCTGAGATTAAATCTCATTATCTTTATCACGACATCCATGAGTATTTTAATGAGGCCAAGAATTGCTATAGCCATGAATTGGCTGGGGCAGATGCTAAAGCATTGATATATTTCACCTCTGCAAGTGAACTAATTATTAATCTGAGTTATCTTTTTCAGAATGAAAGCTTAAATGAGTTGGGTATTCGCCTGCGTATGATTATTCAGCACGCACTCTTAGTTGAAAAAGCATTATGTGATGCCACGCTTCAAGTCTCAGTAGCGAAGAGTCTGTCATCCGCACAATTAAAAATGCGCGAGATTACAACAGCTGCTGAATTTCACACAGCTAGCATGTCTGCTTCTCCACTCGTCGATCGTATTATTGTTCCCTATGCAAGATTTAGCTATACAAGAAAAAATATTGAGAAAATAAATTCAAAATTGAGTGTAAAAAATCTCCCTAAAAATTACAACCCTAAGGTATCACGATTTAGGCTAAATACTGAACATGGACAATCAATTAATGTCTTTCGTGCAGAAATGTGCAAGAGGGGTGCTGTCGAAAATACAGACTTAGTCATAATATCTATTCATGGTAATGGCTTTTGTGCGGCGGGTGATTTCAGCTTTCGAATTAGTGAGCTCAATACGTTTCTAATGAACAGCAACGCTGAGCGTGTTGTGTTATTGTCGCCAGATTTACCTGGTTCAGTGGCAAGTGGTGGCCATGGTGAATCTTTAGGGGAAATTTCTAAAAATAGCATACAAAAACTTGTTCACCACCTTCTTCAACAAGGGATTAATCCAGCCCAGATAGTGGTTCATGGGCATTCTTTGGGTGGGCTTATAGCGGTGCATGCAGTACATGCTTTGAAGCAACAAGGAGTCGATGTGTCGCTGATTTCAGTCGATTCATTAGCGCAAGTCCAGAAGTTTTTGCCGGAAGTTTTAGTGTCTGTTTTGGCCCCTATCACCGTAAAGCATTTTGATGCACCTGCTTATAAGCTGTTTGATGAATTGGATGAAAATCGTCGATTTTGTATTCATAAAATTGCAGATAGCATCATACGGCCTGGTAATAGCTTGTTATTTAATCTGCCCGGAAATGAGTGCAAGTCAGGGGATAATATAAATCCGGATGATTGGGCTAGTCGTGTGAATCGTGAGGATTGCGTCTTACTTCAAGAGAAGATTTTTGATCATAATGTTGGTGCTAATATTAATATGGATCATCAACATGATCTTACTTGGCTAGATTCAGGAAATCCATGCCTGAGAGCACTAGAAAAATTTCATACTAATGCATTTAACTTTAGGCGTGTCTCATACGATGCTTTTGTGAAAAAAATACAGGATGGTATAAAAAAATTAAAGGCAGTGGCTGCTGAAGATTCAAGATTAAATTCTGTAGATAATGAGTCATTTTCAATGTTTTTTCAGCTGACTGAAAAGCTGGCTCAAAGTGATATGTGCTTTGAAAACAAGGCTCAGATAATACTTGAGTGGGTGATGAAATGTCATGATAATGTGGTCATGCCTAGAGGTTTTTTTGCTGGAATGAAAGGCTCAATATTCTCCAGGCACTCTTTGCTATTTAAAGATTATATTCATTTATTGTTTAATGATCTTCAAAGTAATTGCTATTTAAACAACTTTATGGCTACTTCAATACGAAGGCTTCATTGTCAAAGCCTTCTAGATGAGTTTAATAATAAAAATATTTACGCTGGTAATTCACATCTTTCTTTTGGTGGCAAGTATGATTATAAGTCAGAATTTGACAATGCTGTTGCGAAATCTCATGAAGAGATGCTTTGCCATAATACTAATTTTAATCTGGCTAGTTCGCGCTGGTTCTCTAATCAAAAGGAACGATTACGTAAAGTGACTGATAACATAGTACGCTATCAGGCCTTGTGGCAGCCTGTCGAAGGTGGTCGTGAGGGTGATGACGTTAAGTGGTGTGTTGAGCGTATTGTGTTATTTTTAAGGCATAAAGACACTATTCTTGAGGCGAAGTCACATGCTTTTAGCTTGATGAGAGTGCTGTCCCCATTAATTGATTTCGATCTGGATATGAAAATGGAGATTTTAAGTAAGCAACCTGAAAAATTACGAGATCTATTTTGCGAAGATTTATACAGCTATTATTGCCGAGGTGTGTGTGTTAATACAGCAGCGACCATTTTTTACTGAATAGATCTAAGCTGGTCATTGAGTTGATTTATTAAAACACCATGCTAAGTCCCGCCGTAAGTGTGCTATTTGATATCGACTGACCAGATTTTTTTTCAATTCTTTTTAGAGAGCCATAAGCACGTTCATACTCGTATTCAACAAAGACATTTAGGCCCGGGGCTAGACGATAGTAGGGTTTAATGATGTAGCGCATTTGATTGACTCCGCTGCCTATATCATCTTTCTCAAGGGTCTTTGACGCTAAAATACTACGTATTTCAGTATCTATGAAAAAATTGTTGGTGATTTGTGTCTCTCTTGAGAAATCAATATCTAATTTAAAGCTACCTTTATGATAATAGCCTCTAATGTTGGTTGCTATAAAATAAGGTATTAGCCCTTCCACACTGGCACCTGGCTGCCAATAAGGTGATTCAGTGGGGCGGAAATAATAGTTGGCTCCCCCTTTAATGGCCCAGAATTGACTCATTAGGTGCCAGTAAAATACATCTACATCAGCATTTTCTACCGTTCCTTTCTTGATTCCGCTGTCATGAATACGCACTTCAATTTTGTGGTAGTCGTAGCCGTATAATCCCATGTAATCAATTTTTAGAAGGCTTTGGTATGGATTGATACCTAGATTTAGGTGGTGAGCAAAGTAAATGTTCATGGGGTGAGCCATAGGGTGCTTAATCAGTATTTGATCAATGGGCGCTGAATTATCAACTCTTACGATGGGGCGGTTAATATGCGATGTTTTTTTAATTATTGCTTCAGGGGCTGCGCCGTTTTGAGTGATATCAATCAGTGTGGAGTATTGAAATACTCGTGCCATAGCTGACATCATATGATAGAGAAGGTGGCAGTGAAAAAACCATTGGCCACTGGCATCAGCGTCAAGATCGGCAGTCATGGTCGCTCCAGGTGGAATATCAATCGTGTGCAATAACGGGTCGTACGCGCCAAGGCCTTTTCGAAGAATAAACCAGTGGCCGTGGATATGCATAGGATGATGCATCATGGAGGTGTTTGTGAAAACAATCCTGTATCGTTTGCCGGCTTCTACAATAATTGGTTTTGCTTTGTGGGCGGGCAACCCATTTATAAACCAAATATACCGATCCATGTAGCCCATTAATTCCATTTGTATCACTTTATGGACTGGTTTATTGGCATCGTTGGTTTTAAAGGCGGCTTTTAATGGTTGATATTTTGTGCCTTTTGTTGTTTTAAGTGGTTTAAGTGTTTCTGTGTTTGCTGGGAGGAGTGTGTCTCCTATTATTGTCGATTCAGTAGGCATCTCCATGCTATGAGAATGGTTCATAGGCATTGCCATTGCCATATTTGAGGGCATCATCATGGACATCATTTCTCTGGTCACGGGTAATGGCTCCGGAAATGCTGGTATGATCTTGTAGTCTATGATTTGGCGTGGGCTTGTCAGCAAAGCCCCATAGGCGGCACCAAGAGTATCCGATGACTGCGCGTAAATTATTATGGGATCTTCTTTTCGTATTTTGACTAAAACATCGAGGGTTTCACCTGGTGCAAGTGTGAAATTTTTGACGTCGTAGGGCTGGACATCATTACCATCCACGTGAACTACTTGCATGTTGGTGCCAGGGATTTTTACATGGAATATTGTGCTGCCACCGGCACCAATGAATCTTAATCGTGCAATA
>JBGSSQ010000239.1:0-3803 GCA_041736975.1 Gammaproteobacteria bacterium | reverse complement strand
CTTCTTGGCAATAGGTCCACACTCGTTTGATAAAGCGGTGAGCACCTTCAACACCGGCATCAGACCATTCTAGTGATTGCTCTGGTGGTGAGGCGAACAGAATAAATAAGCGCACGGTATCAGCACCAAATTTTTCCAAATAATCTTTAGGTGATACAGTATTGCCCTTGGATTTTGACATCTTAGCGCCATCTTTGAGTACCATGCCTTGGGTTAACAGGCGTGTAAATGGCTCATCAGAGTTGAGTAAGTTTTCATCTCTCAGCACTTTGTGAATAAAACGTGCATAGAGTAAGTGCATGATTGCGTGCTCAACACCGCCAATATATTGATCCACCGGTGTCCAGTATTTAGCGCGATCATCGAGCATAGTGCTGTGCTGATTAGGGCAGCAATTGCGGGCATAGTACCAAGAAGATTCCATAAAAGTATCGAAAGTGTCGGTTTCTCTTTTTGCAGGGCCGTTACACTCAGGGCACGGTACCTGTATAAATTCTTCCAGTGTCACTAATGGCGATCCAGGATCTTTGAGTATGATATCGGTAGGGAGTAGCACCGGTAAATTATTTTCGGGTACTGGCACAACACCGCACTTATCGCAATAGATCATAGGGATAGGAGCGCCCCAGTAACGTTGGCGTGAAATTCCCCAATCTCTAAGACGATAATGTGTTTTTCGTCTACCGACATTCTGTTCGGTCAATCGATCAGCAATGCCGTTAAAAGCGTCTTTTGAACTTAAACCAGTGAACTCAGCAGACTCAATTAATATGCCCTCAGTTAAAAGAGGCTTTTGGTCAAAGTCCCATTCACTTTCGTTGGCTTTAAGCACTGGGCGTATGGGTAGCTGATATTGCTTAGCAAAGTGAAAATCACGTTCATCGTGAGCAGGAACCGCCATCACGGCGCCAGAACCATATTCCATTAAGACATAATTGGCTATCCAAACCGGAATGGCTTCATTATTAATAGGATTAATGACATTAAAACCAGCAGAAATCCCCTTTTTTTGCTGAGTAGCGAGTTCTGCTTCAGCGACTTTGAGGTGTTTACACTGTTCAATGAAGGTCGCTATAGCGGTATCATCAAGGGCCGCTTTAGCGGCTAAGGGATGGTCGGCTGCAATGGCGACGTAGGTGGCGCCATAGAGTGTATCAGGTCTAGTGGTGTAAACGCTGAGCGAAGTGAAACCCTCTTGGGGCTCTGTAAGGGCGAATTCAATTTCAATACCCTCAGAGCGTCCAATCCAGTTACGCTGCATGGTGCGCACTTGCTCTGGCCACTCAGTTAGGCCATCAAGATTATCCAGTAATTCATCGGCATAATCGGTAATTTTTAAAAACCATTGCCGAATTTTGCGTCTTTCAACAGGTGCGCCAGAACGCCAACCACAGCCATCTACCACTTGTTCGTTGGCGAGGACGGTTTGATCAACAGGGTCCCAATTCACTTCAGCTTCTTTTTGATAGGCCAGTCCTTTTTTGTACAGACGTAAAAATAGCCACTGTTCCCATTCGTAATATTCAGGATCACAGGTGGCGTACTCACGTTTCCAATCGATGGCAAATCCCAGTTGTTTGAATTGAACACGCATATCAGCAATATTTTGGCGAGTCCACTGAGAAGGGGCTAATTTTTTTTGCAAAGCCGCATTTTCGGCTGGTAAGCCAAAGGCATCCCAACTCATCGGTTGCAGGACATTTTTACCGAGCATGCGCTGATAGCGACTAATGACATCGCCTATGGTGTAGTTACGCACATGCCCCATGTGCAGCTCACCGCTGGGGTAAGGCAGCATGGAAAGGCAATAAAACTTTTCCGTATTTAAGTCTTCTTTAGCCTCAAAACTATGGTGTTCTTCCCAAAAGGCTTGTGCACTTGACTCGAGCATTTTAGGCTCGTAACTGATTTCCATGAAGTGATCTCGTTTACTTTAATTAACAGTCCCACAAGGATACCTGAGTGGCCAAATTTCGCAAGTGACACCTTGAGCTAGGCTACCATTATAGAGTATAATGGTGTGTTGCAAAATCTGTTCAATATGGCTGATTAAGGGTTCTTTATGGGTGCATTTCTTTCTGGATTTACTAATTTACTGCGTGGCAAAAAAAATGTGTCCCCGGATTATAATGCGCAGAGCTTATTTACTGTTCGTACAGCCGATCAGCTTTTGATGAACCCTGATAGGGCAACCTACCTGAAAAAAATTAATGAATATGTGAAAATGCCCAGTGAACATTTTCAGGTTCTATATGGCAAGTTAGTCGATAATTTTGTTGAATTTGTTCAAATATTGCCGGTGCGCTATCAGGAACATCTCTCAGGGATTCTGCAGGACAGCTTACGACATGGCATAACGGCGTTGCAGTTACTCACAGAAACCTCTCCTAAAAAGCCCCAGCCCATCTATATGTACGCGGTTTTTAGTATGGCTATGTTAGCCGATGTCGTTAAAGTGATGGCGACCCAAAAAGTGATGATTTCGGATGCTGCCGGTGTTTATATTGATGAGTGGTGTCCATTTACGGGCTCCATGGTGGAGCAAGGTGCTCAATATTATAAAATTCGTGAGTATGGTGGTTATAGGCAGGCTTTCCTCAACTCAGCCAATCCTTTACTAGCACAAACCGTTATGCCTGATTTAGGTTTACGTTGGTTGGCTTCTAGCCCGCGAATATTTGATATGTGGATTGCAGTATTAACGGGGCACGAGGACTGGGCTGGCGAGCTGGGCTTCCTGTTGAAACTCCTTAAAAAACAAGAAGATGAAAAGACAAAGTTAGAGCTTTGGTTAGAAAATGTGCCAATGGATTTTGAGGTGCCCGAAGACGTTGCCATCGGAGAAAAATTTTTGGAGTGGCTAAAGGACGCTCTAGAAAATGGTAAAATTACAGTCAATGAGAAAGATTCTTTTGTTCATGTCCTGGAAGATGGTTTGTTTATTCAAACCCCTGAAGTCTACGATGCTTTTAATCATACGTATTCAAGTTACCGCGATTTTATTGTACTACAGAAACAATTTAACTATCTGGGCATCACCAAGTTGAGTGGCTATGATTTCCGCTTTGAACAGTATTTTGCGCAGCGCGGAGATACGGCTACACGCTTGGGGTTCTTGGCAAAACAGCAACAAAATTTCAATGCTGCTAAAACAACCGCTGAAACAGTCACTAAGCAAACTAATACCGCACTGGATAATCAGCTAGCTGCGACTAAAAATCCTCAGCATGGTGTACACCAACGCCAAGATATTTCTAAACAAGTTCATACAGGTTTGATCATCACAGACCCTGCGATCCTTTACTCCTCCTTTGAGTCGATCCCTCCCACCAGTAAAGAGATGAATGATGTTTCGGTGAGTTGGGTTCAAGATAAAGCACTACCAACCTTGATTAACCAGGTGGTGGCTCCTCTAGCGACTAAAGGGGTCAAGACTTGACCCCATTACTACCCTAGGAGTTATAAATGAGAAAAGAACTTAATGATCCAGAGATTCCTAACAACATGATTTGTCTTTTAACACAGAATATTATGGAAGATCCTGTAGAATTAGTCATTGAGGATGTTTTTAGAAATACGTATGAAAGGGCCGCACTATCAGAGTGGTCATTGGCGCATATGGTTGATCCCTTTTTTGATATTGAGCTTAAAACAGAATCTTCTATTGTGATGCCCGCTGTAAACTTAGGAAAAGCCATTGGAGAATTTTGTGAGCGTTGGGTTGTAGACAACTATCAAGCACTTTGTTGCCCTTTAACAAAAAAGCTGATGGAAGATCCAGTGGAGCTAAGATTCACCAAGAT
>JBGSSQ010000235.1:0-6228 GCA_041736975.1 Gammaproteobacteria bacterium | reverse complement strand
TTGGTTTCATTTCAAGCCACCAATGTCCGTTCCAATTTTCATCATCATCAATAATGCGGTAGATTTTGTCCCCTGGGTTGAGTGTGGTTGGGGTGATTGTACCTACAAAGCTTAGTTTATGGGCTGTAGGTAATGTAGGCCATTTTTTATAAGGATGCGTTGCCCCCATATTTAGAGTCGCATAATTTATGCCGGCAACTAAGCATGCGCCATCTTCATGCCCTTCTTTGCAGCGTTTAATATGAAATTGAACTATATGGTATGCTTTCGTAGTTACATTATTTACTGCATAGAGTATTTTGTTGTTATTCGCATAAGCGTTGTACGGGAGCATGAAATCCAAACACTTCCCAAGACCTAATTGAATTTCAGCATATTTAAAAACGGCGTTATTATCCGATGAATTAGTATAGTGATCATACAGTTTCTGCAAATAGGACTTAGTCCGTGTATCTTCTGTATCTTCAATTAAGTCATTCAGATTCTTACATGCACTGAAAAATTGCTCTTTTTCATTTAAATTATCCATCCTTATTCCTTAAGTTAAAATTAGTGTATCATTTGCTTATTATAGTTGATTTTTAAGGGGCAGCTGCAAAATTAGTGTTTTACGTTTTCTTATCGCTGTGTTCTCGTTGCTCAGGCATGATTAGTGCCACAGGTTAAGCTGATATACCCATTTTCCTCATATCTCTGAATGGCTCTAACATTACGAGTGGTGTGCTGACTACTTGCACCATCGCAAATGTGATATCTCTACTTTGGGTAGACAGGCAGTTTAGGTGCTTTATAGCGCTTAAAATCAGTGGTTGTTGCGCAGCGCCTAGGGGGAGTGGTAGGATCTAGTGACTGGAGAAAGATCTGGGCTTGGTGGGATTGGCTGAGTACGATACCCACGTAAAATCATGATGAGGAGACTATTTTGGACGAGATTTTGCCATTTTTATTGGCGCATTGGCCGTTGTCATTGGCTTTTTTGATTACTTTAGTGGCTATTGTTCTTTATGATGTGCTAGAGCGAAAAGGTGGTGCTAAGCGAGTAAATTGCACTGAACTGACGCGATTAATGAATCATGAAAAAGCGGTTGTGGTAGATGTGCGCGGGGCGGTTGATTTTATGCAAGGGCATATTATTGGCGCGCTGAATGTCACTCCTGAAACACTCAAAGATCATCAGGCTAAGTTGCGTAAAATGACATCGCGGCCTATTATTATTGTCGATCACAATGGCAACACCATCGGCCCTATGCTGAAATTGCTCACTCAAGAGGGCTTGCAAGTGGCGTCTCTGAGCGGTGGGTTGAATGCTTGGCGGCAAGAAGGCTTGCCACTTACCACTGTGGATGAATAAATTAAACGGAGGGATCTATGGCAAATGTTATTGTTTATAGTTCAGCTAATTGCCCATACTGCCTGCGAGCCAAGGATTTACTTGATCAAAAAGGTGTTCAGTACCAGGAAATTCGAGTGGATCAAGATCTTGCTCAGCGGGACATTATGATGGAAAAAAGTGGTAGACGTACAGTCCCACAAATTTTTATTAATGATAAGCCAATAGGCGGGTATGACGACCTTTATGCGCTCGATAAGTCGGGTGAGCTGGCTGATCTGCTGGCGGAGTAGACTCGCTAAGTCTTGAATAGTCAGCTATAATTCTTTATTTTTAAACATTGAAGGAATATTTGTATGCCAAACTCTGAAAAGGCTCATAAGCCAGGTAACGAAGCGCAAGGACAAGGTCCAGAATTTGCGATTCAACGAATTTTTGTTAAAGACTCATCTTTTGAAGCGCCTGAAGCGCCTGCCATTTTTCGTGAACAATGGGAGCCAAAGGTAAATATCGATTTGCAAACGTCCAGCAATACGCTGGAAGACAACGTTTATGAAGTGATTTTGGGCGTAACAGTCACCGTAAAAATCAAAGAAAAAACCGCTTTTCTTGCAGAGATCAAACAAGCCGGTATTTTTGGTATTGGCGATTTCCCTGAAGACCAGCGTAAACAGTTGTTGGGTAGTTTTTGTCCTAATATCCTGTTCCCTTATGCGCGTGAAGCTATTACTGCAATGGTAACTCGTGGTGGTTTTCCACAGCTTTATTTAGCACCAATCAATTTTGATGCGGTTTATCAGCAACAGCTGAAACAGGCAGAAGAAGGCGTGACCACCAATTAATTATTGGGTGAGAGGCTCACGTAGCTGATTAAATACTGGCCTCCAGAGCAGGGAGCTTCTAGCCCATGACATTGAATCATCAAAACCAGCTAGCACCTATCGCCGTGATGGGTGCTGGTTCTTGGGGCACTGCCTTAGCGTTGTTACTTAGTGGACGTGGTCAGAATGTTAGGTTATGGGGGCGTAGCCCTGACCTGATGTTGAAGATGTCTCAAGAGCGAGCCAACACACATTATCTTCCAGGATGTCCTTTCCCTCCTACATTGAGTGTTTGCACAGAGATAGGGGAGGCACTGAGCGGTGTGAGGGATGTGCTGATTGTTGTTCCCAGTCATGCTTTTCGTGAGCACGTGATTGAGTTATTACCTCACCTAAATCAAAGCTCACGCTTAGTCTGGGCAACCAAAGGCTTAGATCCTACAACAGGAAAGTTATTGCATGAAGTTGTTGAAGAGTTGGTGCCATGGCCCATAGCTAAAGCGGTATTAACCGGGCCTAGTTTTGCTTCCGAAGTGGCGCGAAATTTGCCGACAGCTGTGGCCATCGCCACTCAAGAGACACCATTTGCTAACGACCTGATTGCAAGATTTCATTCACCCACTTTTAGGCCCTACAGAAATACTGATCTTATTGGTGTTCAAATCTGCGGCGCAGCCAAAAATCCTTTGGCAATCGCTGCGGGTATCTCCGATGGATTAGGCTATGGCGCTAATGCACGTTGTGCATTGATTACCCGGGCACTCGCCGAGATGAGTCGTTTGGGTATCGCGATGGGCGGTAAACAGGAAACCTTCATGGGCTTGGCAGGATTGGGCGATTTAGTGCTCACCTGTACAGGCAGTCAATCCCGTAATTGGCGTTTTGGCCATGCGCTAGGCTTAGGCCAGCCGCTTGATCAAGCTGAGCGAGAGGTTGGGCAAGTAGTAGAGGGGCGCCAAAATGCTATCATTGTTGCCAAGCTTGCGAAGTCTTTAGGCATTGAATTACCGATCATTGAACAAGTCAGTCAAGTAGTGCAGGGTGAAGCCAGTGCAGTAGATGCTGTTCATGCTCTGCTGATGCGCAGCGTCAAATTTGAATGAAAAAATTGAATTGCACACCAATGTTTGCTGCCTTACAATTCACGATGACTAACATAACATCATTAGAGTTAATGTAACTGAAGAAATAACGATATTCGGTGATTTAATTATTACACGATTATTAAAGGCTGAGATACTTTAGCTCTTGCTTTAGCCGCTCCAAAAGTGGAGAGACGCTGTTATATTCAATTGAGCGTAACATGCGTGTTTCGCGTGGGGTAACAAAAAGCGATTAACTTCACTTCACCACTACTCTCAATGCAATATGAGCCAAATTAATTAGTCAATTACTCCAGACTTGACCACTTTAATGTGCTTAATACACCATTAGCCCGCGGATAATATCCGGGTGGATTGGGCTGAGGTGGCCATAGAGTGAATCGGCGTATGGCCGTGAAGGCAGTAACTTGTCAGTATTTTTTACCGATGCTTATAATCTGATAATGTGTATAAGATATGAGTGATCTAAAAACAGGAGATACATCAATGCGACAACGTGATCGAAATTATTCGGCTCAATATCCAAATAAAAATATAGAGGAGTCTGTCAATGACATATTCCAAGCTGTTAATGATATAAAGGCGTCAAAAGCTCGGATTGATCGAGCAAAAGCTGAGCTTGCTCAAGCAAAAGTTCGGCTAATTGAGATGCGTGCTGAAACAATTGAACAGAAGGCTAAAAGCCGATTAAGTACTGCTACCAGGGTAGCCAAAACTAAATTTCAATATATTGAATTATCTACTAAAAATCAATTGTATCAACGTCGTGAGCATGTTCGCCAAGGTAAATTGCTTGTAGGTTACGCTGCCAAATGTCACGATATATTTGCTAAATGTGTTGGTGAGGCTTATTTGTTTGATGCCAATATTGAAGCTGAGTGTAGAGCTAAAGCAGTCCTAAGACTAGCTGAAATTAGCGCTAAAGCAGTCGCGGTTATAACTGAAGTTGACATTAACGCAGGCCCAAGTATAACTGAAGTTGACGTTAACGTAAGCCAGCTTCTAGCCGAGGCATATCAGCGTCTGGGCGCGGCATATCAAAGCCAAGTTGAGGCAGCTCAAGATTTTGTTAAAAAATTGCTACTTGCAGCTAACATGTTTCAAGGTGTGTGTGAGCTTTTGCAACGTGGAGCTGACTTACCTGGGGGGCTGGCTGAAACTATTGCTGAAGAATACTGGTTGATTGCTGAGTGCCTAGCTATTTTTACAGCTGGAAGTGACGAAACTCTAGCTAATGCTGAGCAACATTTAGTTGATACTAGAAGTGGAGCAGCTCAGTCTCTAGATCATGCCAGAGCTGAACTTGCAAAAGAGCTAGCTCAAGCTCAACAAGACTATGTTGTTCGCTTTACCCCTGTTCAATTGCGGGATTTATTGGTGTCAACCTTCGCTGAGTATCGTGATAAGAACATGCCGGCTAATCTAAAAGAGGATTCACAGATGGCAGCGGTGCCAACGAGTAATTTGGGGTGGGGCGCGTATTTTAAAAGAGGCATTGCGACGATGGCATCAGTGGCAGCATCAAAAACACGTACACATGCCGTGGTTACTCAGTTCATTGAAATGGAAATGACATTACTTTTAAGCCAGAAAAGCGCTTCAGCGATTAAAACCATGACAGATATGACAATTTTATTCTACGGGTTGCGTGAGTATATCCGCTCACGAAGCAGTACAGACCTGAAGCCAATATTGCTAAATATTCAAATTTGGCCAAAGGGCTACCACTGTCAAGCCCTATTTCAGGAGCGATTTAAAGCGCAAATTATTTGCGCAAAAGAGCTAATTAGTGCGAATACCACTCTGTGGGATAAAGCCAAATGTGAAAAGGCGAGATATCAAAATAATACTTCGCAGCCTATTGATATTCCTTATGGATCTGCTGAGATAGGTGATCATGGTGATTTACCGACTGCCAGTATGGGTGATGAGTATAATCAGTACTTAGCGCATTTAGGCGAGTCTGGCAATGGAATGATCAAAGCGTCAGATCTCAGTTTGGATTTTTTGCAGTCAGACGATCAACTATCACAAACCCAAGACTTACTCTCGGACTTAGACTTATATTTTGAAGATATGATGCAACACAGCAATTTCAAGCTGTAGAATTAAAAATATAAGCGCTTCAGTAGATCGCCCTCGACACGTGAGCTAGATATATTGCAATGACGTGTTGTCATACAAAAGTCTTTGCAGAGACATCCATAGTGGCTGCACTTCAAGATGAAAAAGAGTTTTTTAGTGATAAAAATGCGGCGTATTATATATTTTCTCTTGGTGGCATGTTGGTAGATAAGCCTTCTAAGTATCCGTTAAAAGTACAGCCCGGAACAAATGTACTATTCAAAAATAATGGTGAGGCTGATAACCTAATCGTCAAATTTAGGGTTGAGCTTGAAAAGCCTTATAATCTATGAGCGGATGACGCACATTTCCGGTTTATACACGGTGTCATTCTGGAAAGTCTTCCTCGCCGGTGACAAACGCTATGCGCGATTCTTGACTGAGGGTAACGCCGTTATGAATGAACCATATGCGACTGTTACAACGGTTGGTTAACATAAAGGATCGGTGTGTTATGCTAATGCCCCTGGGGTCTTACTAACCCAAGGGGCATTTCACACTCGTACACAGTGGTCACTATGACATTATTGCACTGCTGAGACATCGAGATGCTCAATAAATCCTCTGGATTAAACTTCTTCTTTTTTCTTGCGTAGTCCGCTGGCCTCTAAGGTACCTTGAGGAATACGTTTTTTCAAAAAGTCTTTTTTACCCTCGAAGTTGCTACTTTTGTCTACGAAGCTCGTTTTTTTATCGCCGGAACCACGTTTGCTGTCGCCGAAGTTACTTTTGTTTTCGCCTGAGGTGCGTTTTTTATCACCAAAAGTGCGCCTTTTCTCGCCGAAGTTGCTATTGTTGTCGCCGAAGCTAGGCTTTTTATCACCGTCACTACGTCTGCTATCGCCAAAGC
>JBGSSQ010000313.1:0-3600 GCA_041736975.1 Gammaproteobacteria bacterium | reverse complement strand
TGCTTTGGGGGGCTTTTAGCTTTAGAAAATATCGTATGGCATCTTCAGCTGAATACTTACAAGCAACGCAGAAGGGTGTCATTCCATTTTTGTCTAAACATTCAAGGTCAAATTGGTTGCGACAAAAAAGCTCCAGCATATCCACATTGTTTGCAGTTGCTGCATAATGAATCAAGCTAAAGCCGTTATCATGATCAGTCAATGATGTTTTTTCATTTAATGGCAAACTCAACAAATACGACATCATCTCACAGCTACCGTAAGATGCAACGTCCCTATATATTGCGCCAAGACTGTAGGCGCAATAGTGCGAATAAAGAGAAGCTGGAAACATTTCAAGCCATTTTTTTAATATGTTGATTTTCTGGGATTTCGCTATCATGAGACTGATCCAATAATAGCGACCTTCCATAACGTGCAGTCTATCATATTCAGTAACAGCCTCTTTATAAATGGCTTCTGTTGATGTTTCGCTGCTATGTCGATCTTTTAGTCTTTTAATCTTCGGCTCGTTTTCCCCAAGATATTCTAGTTCTCTATTGTATTCTCTTGAGCCAACATCAAACCTGATTCTCAGTAATCGTTCAAAAAGATCGGCAACCATATGACACCACGGCCACTAACGGTGATTTATTCATATAAATCCCATTTGGCAAACAGCCATCTGTTAGAAAGTTGCCAATATATTGTTCAGAATGCAATGTTTGAAATTGCTCTCGTGCTTCTAAGATCGGGCAGACCAGGTTGGTATAGATCCATAAAGGTGATCGAATTGGGAGAATGCTAGCAAAGGTGAAGCCTGGAATAATTTCAGTCGTTCTAATAAGCTCTAGGCAGCGTATTTGGACGAGCTTATGTGCAACATTGTTGACCAATGAGAGTTGTATTAAGGCTTGTAGGTCACTAAAAGAGACTATCTTAGAAGAGATATCTTTGGTAGTCGGCTCAAATAGTTTCATGTAAATATCCTTGTTCTCATAATAATGTCATATTGTTACATGTCAACATTAAGGTTATATTAAAATAATGTGTTTTTCGCCCAAATACGTGAAAATCCGGGCCTGTCCTCTGTTTGATTTAAACAGAGCAGTGGAGCAAGAATATATTGTGTGTGGTGGGGAAGGGGCTATCTTCGGCTTAAATCCTAGGGTAGCACCTTTTTCTAATTAGAAACAATGCTTGTAATCCGGGTGATATCAATAAAAATCCAAGCATAGGGCATATTATTACGGAATCCTTGCTATTTTTTGTGATACTCATTATACTATCCGTCAGTTCTTATTAGTGACATGACATTAATTAGAGGTCATGGCCACTGGATGTAGGTTTTAACAGAGAATCTCGCATGTGACGGCAGCGCCGTTACTTTAAGGCTCTGGTAGAGGATAGTTGAGAATGAAGAGAGATCATACTGAAAGTCAAACACCATCGGGTAGACCAATTGATGCCGATGGCAACTTTGTTCAGTTTCCAGGTGTTAATGTTATCGCCAGAGTGAATCCAAACGACGAGACATTTTGGAAAAGTATTTATGATTGCCTGAATAATAGTTCACTAATTAAGCAACACTTCTCTTTATTACCCCACCAAAGCTACCACATGACAACGAACAATTTATATACCCAAATGCAACGTGGCGATGAAGAGTGGCAAAAGTTTATCGATAACAATCTTATATTCTTTAAAGAATTAAATTTATTACTCAAAGACCATTATACCTTTATCCCTGAAATTCAAATAAAATCAGCGATCACGCGTGGTGTTTTGCAGTTGATTGTAGAATTACCCACTGAGCAGAAAAATAAGATTACTGGAATTGCGGCTCAACTGAAGTTAAACGATTTAATTCCTTCAGTTTTTCATATCACGTTGGCTTACCAATATCGCGTTACCAATGAATCTATAAACCAAAAAATTGAACAATTATTTTCACAAGAAGTTATGCCCATCTGTGAAAAAATATCCTCTGTCAACTTGTTGCAGCCCGCATTGTGTTATTTTAATGCAATGACAGCATTTTATCCTTGGGATGGGCAAAGCTCTCCCTTCCCGGTATGCAACAAGCCAAGTTTATTAACCGCAGGTTGTACCCACTTTCAGGCAAGGGGGATGCATGATGAACTTGACGAGTGTAAAAGGTCTAAAGTATTGGAAGATGAGATAGTTACTGCTGAAATGGCAAATAATTAATAACAGCTGACAAGAAAGTCAATTCTCCTCTATAACTTACAAGCAAGTGTGGTGATTGAGTCGTAGTTAGACTCATTTTTTTCGAGGAGTAAAGTCAGGTTCTGGTTCAGGTTCCAACCCCGCATCCCTATTTTCATCATCAACATCTTCTCTTGTCCGTTTTTTTCCATCTTCAGCAGTTTCTTTATTAGAGGACGAGGGATTGTCATCACTTGTCCGTGAGGGACCTTTGATTTGCTTGGTCTCTTCCTGACTAATGTTACTCTGCTTATGTTCTTGAGTCGCTTCAGATTTGCGTGATTTAATCCAGCCAAGAGGTTGAAGATCAGTCAGTTGAACCTGGTATGAGTCCTCATCTCTTTGTCGTTTAGCACGTTTTGGTGTGACCAAGCCTGTGTTTTGTTTAGAGTCAGCGGACAAGCCATCCTCCTCAGTTGCCGTATTTACTTCGCTTGTATCAATGGATATGTTGGCATGATGTTTGTCTTTAGCTTCATATTTCTCAACGAGTTGTTTATTGACTGCTTTTTTGAGTAATATAATTTTATTATAGACGATGCTATCATGCATTGCCCTTTCAAATGGAACTTTACTATCTGTTAAGAATAGATGATCTAAGGTTATATCATGATATCCTTTAATTTTATCGAATCGTTCTTGTACTTGATTAAGCATTAATGGATAGAAATATTCAAATAAACTGTGCCCGCCAGTAAGAAATAATAGTGATGAAATAGAAAGACGAATATTGTTTTGAAATTTTTGTTTTGAATTACTACCAGCAAAGGGATGATTGAGTTGGTGATCTTTTTGGGTTAATTGATCAAGCCAAGCAATCGCTCTCAGATGACATAACATAGTGCCTGAAATTGAATTTGAAAACGGATGAACTAGGCGTCCGAAACTAATTTGTGGCCACTGTGCATTGATGTTGAAATCCGCTTGATCTGAGGCTTTTAGATGGTCAGGCCAGGTGACGGGGCGCCATTTAAGAATGGGTTCCTTAATTTCTGCATTAGATAGCGTCTGAGTCTGTGTAGATGATATGGCTAGATCACTTATAGGGACTGGCATCTCACCTTTGAGTAAACCAAAACTTGGATTCCGTGTCCCTAGTGTTGGATTTTTTGTATCGTTTTGACCTGGCTTTAAAGTTTTCCCTCTATGCTTTTCATCAAATAAACCTTTTTCATAAAGATCAAGTGGCATTTGATTTTTCATCGAAGCTAAACGTGCGCAACTAACTGCAAGAAAGTTAGACTTAATTAATGACAGTAGGGTGCTTTTTTCTTTATTGCTTAGCTCGTATAAGATTTCATTTTCATTAATCCTGTGGATAATTGTGGCAAACTCTTTGTTAAAACCATTCACCACTTTATTTGGCTCGCCATTGAGCACGGCTTGTACTTC
>JBGSSQ010000231.1:0-3546 GCA_041736975.1 Gammaproteobacteria bacterium | reverse complement strand
ACAGCTCGAAAAGAAAAATGTTGCTAATTCTTATCTTGACTTTGCATCACTTATTTCTCCGCGTTATATGACGCCTAAACCTCAAGCCATTCATCGCTTGGGTGATTCTGTAGGGCTAATAAATATGAATATTTCTCGTACTGAAGCAATACTGTATACGATTTATCCGCTAGTAAGGCAAATGCGAAATGTCATTACAGATCAGGATATATTCGACCAGTTCTTGCCTGAGGAGTTGGTGGATAGAAGAGTCGCTAAGTGCTTCTCTGCAGTGCTTAATGCTAAAGAACAATATTTTGATGCCATTGTAGCTAAATCAAATGCTGAGCAGTTAGCAAGATTATTTGATGCTGATAGAGGGCTGCATAGCAGTATGCATCCGTTCCGTGAAAGGCTAGTATCCGATGAAGAGGTATTGGACCGGATTAAGCTTGAACCAAAAGCGCTACTAACGCTGTTGGAAACGGATGCTTTTCGTGAATTGCTCCCGTATGAAAAAAATCTTCAGGATATTTTGCTGTGGCTTTTTCCGGTTGATACCACAAAAAATAATCGCCCGCCCATTGTGACGATTTATCTAGATGATAAGATGCAAAGACGCACTGATATGTCGTGTTGGAAACGAAGCGGTGAAAAAATAGATAAAATGTGTAGCGAGGATGAATATCGCATGATGTTTGTAGCCAAAGAATATTTTGAATTCACGCAGGGTTTCAGCCGTATCAATGCAAAAGGACTTTGCAGTTTACTTGAAGTTGATCAAGGGGCCTTTAAAATTAGGGGGCCTGAATGCCATCCCTCAGTAGGGAAGTCTATTCCACCGAAATATTTGTCGACTTTCTTTTACTCTCAGTTTGTCGCCTTACCCAATGAATTTTTATTGGCCATTAATGACGACCAATCTAAGTACCGTGACGCTTTTTGTCAGTGTATACAAATTGTTTGGAAACCAATGGCGCCAGAGGGAAGGTTTTACTCGAAATTGGCAAAGCGCGAGGATGGCTGTTATCCACATGTTGAATTGTCACTGTCGCAAATCAATCTTGAGCTGGGGTCGAGCGTTGATGAAAATGTGAGTCGATATGCTGATTTGATAGTGATGTATTGCTACGCACGTTACCTGTGTATTTCTGATGCTCCTCAGCGTGTAGATGACAAGATTCTATTGACATTAGGCTTGATTGCTTTAGATCATGTTGTCATCTATCAGGGGGGATTTTATTTCAGTAACCAGGTGGATGGTAAATGTAAACGTATCCCGCAATCTTGTGAGCGGTTATTGGGTTTGACACTAGAGCGTTTGAATGAGTCTGGTCGTCAAGATCTTATAGACCGCTCCACTAGGAGATTATATGTGCTTCCTCAATCAGTTGCTGCGAACATCAGCCATCAACGCGAGCGTATGCGAGCGGGAGTCTTGGTTGCAGAGAGTACTGACAATAATTTCGGCAGTACAGATGATCTGCTCAATTATTCAGCCTTACGCCTCTTTGGAAATTAAGCAAAGATCGTACTACATTCAAATTTGACTGCATTGCGGAAACTCCCTGTTAGAGTTCCGCAATCAGCGATATTTTGGCTTGTAAGGTTGTGAGTGTCTCAGTTAATTCACTTGCTCGGTTACGTTCTTTGCTAACGACCTCCGGCGGTGCCTTATCAATGAAGTGTGCATTGCCCAATCGGCCTTGTAGACTGTTGAGTTCTTTTTCTAATTTAACAATTTCTTTTTCAAGTCGCATAAGCTCGGCTTGCTTGTCTATCAGACCCGCCATAGGAATTAAGATTTGAAGTTCATCAATGACTGCTGTTGCCGCCTGGGGTGTGGGTGATTGATCATCGAGCCAGGTAACAGATTCTATTTTGGCAAGAAATTGTACATAATTCTGATACTGTGCAAAGCGCTGTTGAGTTTTTGGATCGGAGTGCCGACAGAGTAAGGGTATTTGTTTGGCTGGTGATATCTGCATTTCACCACGGATGTTACGGATGGCAACAATAATTTGTTGCAGCCAGTTGATATCTGTTTCTATGCCAACATGAATATTTTTCGTATTACTTTTGGGATAGGGCTCTAACATAATGCTTTGGCCATCTTTTCCGGTGTAAGGCTTGATTGTTTGCCATATTTCTTCGGTGATGAAGGGCATTAGTGGGTGTGAGAGCAGAAGAATAGATTCGAGTACTTGAATGAGGACACACAGGGTGCCGCGTTTTTCTGCCTCACTTGCAGTAGTACTGAATAATGTAGGTTTAGTCAGTTCTAAGAACCAATCGCAATATTCATTCCAAGTGAATTCATAAAGTGACTGGGCTACCCAATCAAAGCGGTATTCATCGAAAGCAGAGTGCACTTTTTCCACTGTTCTAGCCAGTCGGCTTAATATCCATTGTGCGGCATCATTGTAGATTTTTTCACCTGCGAATAAATTAAGTTCTGATTGCTCAATCTGCATGCAGACATAACGTGATGCATTCCAAATTTTGTTAGTAAAATTGCGGTAGCCCTCAACACGCTTCATATCGAATCGAATATCGCGCCCCGTCGATGCCAGTGCGCAGAAGGTGAATCGCAAGGCATCTGTGCCAAACGCCGGGATGCCTTCTGGAAATTCACTACGTGTTTTTTCTTCAATTTCTTTGGCGAGATGGGGTTGCATTAAAGTTTGAGTGCGTTTTTTTACTAGTGATTCAAGATCTATCCCGTCAATTAAATCAATAGGGTCGAGAATATTACCTTTTGATTTGGACATTTTGTGTCCGTCACTATCGCGAATTAACCCGGTAATGTAAACTTTGTTAAAAGGTATTTCCCCGGTAAATTTCAAACCAAACATGACCATTCGAGCTACCCAAAAAAAGATGATGTCAAAACCTGTGACCAATACGTCTGTGGGGTAAAAGGCTTTATACTCGGGTGTTTTTTCTGGCCAGCCAAGTGTTACAAATGGCCAAAGTGCAGAGGAGTACCAAGTATCTAAAACATCTTCATCTTGTCTCAGCGCAACATCATCTGCCAGCTGGTATTTTTCACGTACACTGGCTTCGTCCTTTGCGACATAACTATTGCCATCATTATCATACCACGCTGGGATTCTATGGCCCCACCATAATTGTCGACTAATGCACCAATCCTGAATGTTTTCCATCCAGCTGAAGTAGGTGTTTTGCCAACCTGCTGGGACAAACTCTATTTCTTTATTTTTGACAGCATCGATGGCTGGCTTCGCTAGCGATTCTGTTTTGATGAACCACTGGTAGGTTAGGTAGGGTTCGATCACCGCTTGTGAGCGATCGCCGTAAGGGATTTGTAATAGGTGCTTATCTATTTTTTCTATAAGGTTCAATTTTTCCAAATCTTCAAGGATTTTTTTGCGGGCAACAAAACGGTCCATGCCTCGGTATGCTTGAGGGGCATTGTCATTAATTTTAGCGTCATGTGTAAAGATATTGATCATGTCTAGATTGTGTCGTTGGCCCATGGCGTAGTCGTTAAAATCGTGTGCGGGTGTGATTTTCACACAGCCGCTGCCAAAATCTTGGAGCACG
>JBGSSQ010000285.1:0-14579 GCA_041736975.1 Gammaproteobacteria bacterium | reverse complement strand
CAGGAACATAAAGGGCATAATTGCAATGACCCACATGAATAAAGGGAACAGTGAAAAAATCCCACATATTTCGGAGGTGTCGTTGAAACACCACCGCCGATTGGCTGTTACTACACGGAGATTATCCCGTTGCACCTGACGAATATCAGGTGCAGCAATTGTCTGTGCAATTTGACGCATTTGCCGACGCTCTCGCCCTGGTGGTATTCCTAACATTAGTGTGGCAGTAGCAACAGCATTCTCTGGTACAGGAATTTCTTCAACCAGCCCAGCCAAATCACCGCCATTTGCCATGGGCGGATTCGCTCCCTGCCTATCGGTCAGAAAAAAGTGTCCTAATTTCAAAGCGGTCACTTTGTAATTTACGTGCTGACTGCCGTCAGCGTTATTGGTGATAGGCCCCAACCGCAGCTGACCTACCTTGATATTTGAAGCATTTTTTTGCAATGCCTTGGCATTTCTTTTAGATATTTGGCGTTCTAATGCTTTAATTTTCGCCATCATTTCTTGTGCAGTACCCTGCAACTCACCCTCTAGTAATATTCGCGGCGTGGAGGCACGATAATTAAAACGCAACGGCTCAATACCCGCCAGGCGATTGGTTGGATCCAAACAAACGGCACTATTAGCTGGTAGCTTCATCAGAAGCTGACCTACTTTGCCTTGTAGCTCATCAAATTGATACAGGAACGCTTTATACGCTTCAAAACCTCTAGCCCTCATCGAACGATGAATGTGGGAAACTAAACTCATGCCACCTTGATGCGAAGGTATACGCGCCTCTATCAAGCCTCGTAATATTCGTAAATCTTGCACATTTTTGACTAAGCCGATCCCTAAAGCCACTGTAGTGCACTCAAATAAAGATTTCATCACTGGGATATTAGTATCACTGGGAGCTTGCAGAGATTCACCGTCTAGCACGCCCTCCATCATCTCAGATGAACTGTTGGATGCCATTTTGTTAAACGGTTTGGGCCCCATCCACTCATACTGCAAAAAATCTTCTATAGTATGAATAGCACTTGGAAACCATTCCTTCACATTCTCAGGTCCAGCAAAAATCAAACAACAGTGATTTACCTGAATAGGCATCACTCTCAGCGCCATTGGCAAAACACGAGCCATGCCTGCGCCATATAATAATAGTGCTTCAGCACAAGCCACTAAACCTCGCTGAGCATCATCAGACACTGCAGACCATAATTGCTTAAAGCCGTCTAAATCTAAATCTATTCGATCTACTGGTCCTGCCCAAGATTCGATCAATATATCTAATGGCAACTTATGCGCGTGCTTATAATTACTTACAGAAGCACCGTGCGATAAAAGCAAGCTAACAGAACCTGGCATGTTTTTTTTTAAAGCAAATTGTAACGGTGTATTTTGACCTACGGGCAAGTATTTAGGCACAAGGTTAACATCAGCACCACACTTTAATAGTATTCTGACAGCAAATAACATGCCACCTTCTATTGCAGTGTATAAAGGCGTTTTTGAAGCAGCATTAGTTTTTTCCAAATCTATTTTAAACGGATTATAACCCATAGACATCGCAATCGGCCACGCTCGCCTCTCAGCAACAGGAACCATTTCTTCAACAGCCAGATTATTATTATCATTCATCATATATTGAGGGACAACATTATGAGCCCTCGACAATGGAAGAAAATCAGTTTCAAGTTCAAATTCCCCGAAGTGTACTGGCCCACATAAAAAATAAGTAATAATATCGTGAAGTTGCACCAAAATCTCTTTTTTTGCCTTTATCTGATCTTCAAAACTTTGCAAAGCGCGCTCTTCCTCACGATTAAAATCTTCAAGAATGTTTGGCACAATCCTATCCCATTCCTGTTTTAAATCCTTCAGGGATCTGTTTTTCTCTCGAACGCGCTGCTCAGGATTTAATCTGTTAAAATAAAACTCTCGCAATCGATTATCTTGGGATTCGTTGATTAAATTATTTTCTTTTAAAGATTCTGCCTCTTTACCATTCTGTATGGCTAACAACTCGACGTGATGTGTATGATAGCAAAGCAGGGCCTTATGTAATGGGGAGTTACCAGCACGATCACACACATTAATGTTAGCGCCATAACGTAGGAGAAGGTCACACATCATCCAACTGTGTGTGCGACTAATAGCCGCATACAGGCAAGTTTGAAAGTTGAAATCCCGCTGGCTAACATCAACACCTGAGCGCAGCAACAAATTAAGTAATTCTATATTATTTAATTTGATAGCTTCAGATAAACACATCACATCAGCGCTAATATCCTGCTGCAAAAGACGGTGAACTATTTTGAATAACTCAGTATTATCTCGATTAATTGAACCAACATTTTGTCGTTCACTGCTCATCAACTTTATGGCATCAAAGATTAACGTCGCCCGCTCAATTTCGTCCCTATCTAAATTTAGCTCTTTTTCCAGCAACAAATCCACCAAGTCGAACTTTTTTAGCGCAATAGCAATGGAAAGACAAGAAGAATTTACACGGGCTCCGGACTTAAGAAGAATCCGAATAGTTTCTAACATGATCTCATTAGATTCAGCTATTATAGGATCTTCTGAGCTTTCGCGAATATGCACCAGTGCGCAGTGCAATGGATATTGGGTCAGACGACCTACTACTGATAAGGATTCGTTTATTGCTAACAAGGTCTTGACTAGTTTAAGATCTGCAGATTCTATTGCATAATGTATCACCGTTCTGTACTGACTATCTACACCCCAAAGATTGATACCTGGTCTATACAAAAGCATTTCGATGACAGCAGGATCTGCACGACAATAAACAGCTAACTGCAGCGCCGTTAAGCTGACCTCGTGCTGCTGATTGTTGTAACGATTAGAGCACTGATTAACATCAATTTTTTTCTGGCTAAGGACCAGTTCAATTATTTTCTTATTGCCCGAAACAACCGCACTATGCAAAATACCATTTTTATTCCAATCGAAGCCTATGCTATCGATCACTTTCAAATACGCAACCAAACCGTCAAAGTCATCGTTGATAATATGCCGCACAATGCCTTCTTCCAGTGTCAAAGAACCCCTCTCAGTGCTGGCGGCATTAGTGCGAGAATATTCGTGTCGGTTGTATATCATAAGAGAGATTCCTTATTTTTTAATTGTAAATATCTGTAGCATAACGAATGACATCAAGAATCCGCAGCACGTACCGGGCTGCGTGGGAGTACAACCACAACATCAGCCACCGGCATAAAGCTAGTGAGTGACAGTTGAAAATTATCAACCTTCGCATAGAGTTGCGTGGATGAACCACCGTCTAAATTTAAGGCTTGCCTGCAAGCGAGGCCGTCCTTTTCTTCTGAACGTTGAAATATTTTAGCCAACTCTTCGGTGGATAAATAAATATTTTGTGTTGCCGCAATAATCACTTGGCCGTCTCGTCGAATCCCTAGCACCGAACGATTGGCCACACCCGGACGCAGTTTCGGTATGCGTCCGTTAACCAATAAACGAGGACCACATTGTATAGCAAAATCAATGGACTCTCTGGCATGATATTGATCCGCCGCCAATATTTTTGCCACACCATTCTCAATTAAGAAAATGCCCCACCATGGTGTTTTCTTCAAACGACTTAACTGTTCGCCATCGCTAATTCTAAGCCCCAACGATTCTAGTTCAGGGGAAAAAAAACCCCCATTGATACCGAGCACACCTTTACTGGCTTGTGTTAAATTTTGTGCAGAAGCAAATTGCCCCTGATACTCATTAGCGAGTGCTAAAGAAAGTTCAAACTGTTTTAGATCGACACGAAAAGCGTGAATAGTGCCGCTGCTTGTCAAAGTCGGCAAGGTAATTTGGGTATAGGCTAACCCTTTAGATAGTTCGCGCCACGTTGTTTTTGCAAGGCTGGCCACACTCACCAAGCTCATCAGCAATATTGTCACTATCCTTGTTATTTTCACGCATTCTCTCCTTTAGGCAAAAGCTCCCGATTCTGCGTGAAGCTCTTGTCATTTAGAAAATGACCGAGCAAGGTATAACCACACTCAGTCAGTACTGATTCTGGATGGAATTGTACCCCATAAACCGGCAAAGTGCGATGCTGTAAACCCATAATTTCACCCTCAGCACTCCAAGCTGTGGCTTTTAAGGTGTTTGGTAAAGTCTCTGGTTCCACAATTAATGAATGGTATCGTCCGACTTTCAGCGGCGTAGGAAGCCCCGCAAATAGACCTTCACCGCTGTGGGTGATGTCCGTAGCCTTACCGTGCAAAGGCCGCTTTGCCCTGGCAACGATGCCACCAAACGCTTCTGCAATCGCCTGATGCCCTAAGCAAACCCCTAAAATCGGCACCGTCGCCGATAGGGCTTGTACCACCTCCAGCGAAATCCCAGCCTGCTGTGGCGCACACGGACCTGGAGAAATAATAATATGCGAAGGCTTCAACGCCTGTAGATCAGCAATGGTAATCGCATCATGGCGAATAACTTGGCGCTCAAAACCCAGCTCACCCACATAACGCCCCAAGTTATAGACAAATGAATCGTAATTATCAATCAATATGACCATATCAACCCACCAACGCCGCTCGTAATGCCGCTGCCTTATCTAACGTTTCTTGGTATTCCGCCGCAGGAACAGAATCCATCACTACAGCCCCCCCCGCTTGGAAAATTACCCGCTGGTTTTTAATCGCATAAGTCCTAATCGTGATAGCGGTATCCATATCACCCGTAAAACTAATAAACCCCACACTACCACAATATGGCCCTCGCCTATGCGGCTCAATTTCTTCAATCAGCTCCATCGCTCGCACTTTAGGAGCCCCGGTAATAGACCCACCAGGGAAAGCAACCCTCAACAAATCCACCGCATCACGATCGGCGCATAATGTCGCCGTAACCACTGAAACCAAGTGATGAACCGTCTCGAAAGACTCTAAACCACACAGCGCTGGTACTTTAACGGAATAATCCTCGCAAACCCTGGAAAGATCATTGCGCATCAAATCGACTATCATCACATTTTCAGCATGGTCTTTTTCACTAGCCATTAATGACTCAGCACTGGCTCGGTCCAGCTCTTTATCGGCATAGCGTGGCGCTGTTCCCTTGATAGGCCGAGTTTCTACTTCCTTGGCAGACAAACGCAAAAATCGTTCCGGTGATGCCGAGGCAATCACTACCTCATCAAAATTTAAATAACTGGCAAAGGGAGCAGGATTACCCACACGCAAGCGACAATACAATTCAAAGGGTTTTAACTCAGCCGGCAGAGCGGCACTAAAGCGCTGAGAGATATTCGCCTCAAAAATATCACCCGCCAAAATGGCATCAATCACACGTTGCACAGCCTGCTGGTAAGCCGCGGCGGTAAAATTGCTTTCGATAGCATCTGACGCAGCGAAGATGGAAGACAAAGGCTGAAGCGGCATCTGCTCTGACAAACGCTCCTGCCACTGCTGCATTCGCGCTTGCGCTCTTTGAGCACGAGCGATGGGGTCAGACTCCGGCAATCCCGTAGAAACAATCCACGCTTTTTTCAAGACATGATCAAAGCTAACGATAACATCGTAAAAACCCACCACCATATCTGGAAACTCAATATCATCTTCTGCTATCTCTGGCAAATTCTCACAATGTCGGCCAAGATCATAAGAAAAAAACCCCACCGCGCCGCCTTGCAAAAGTGGCAGCCCCTCCACTCGCTCGGTTTTCAGTACCGCCAATTGCTGCTGCAAGAGAAGCCAGGGATCTTGACGGGTCACTTCACCATGAAACTCGACCCGCCCATTTTTACTGCACAATAAGGAAAATGGATCTAAGGCAATATAGCTGTAACGCCCTAACCCAGCAGATTCTTTAGCGCTATCAAGTAAAACAGCACCGGAATCCTCAGCAAAAGGTGCAAAAACAGGCACCGGCTGACGGTAAGGGATTTCAATAATTACAGGCATTTTTTCTGGCAATTTCCTCACTCCGACCATGTATTCCTCAATACACTGAGTCTATAGAAGTCAAAGACTTATTTCTAGATTAAGCTATTGCAGCGACAACACAATGTAGATTATCATCCCCGGGTATTTGCGAAAAACAACCAACAGGAGAAAATGATGGAAGGAAAAGGAAGAGAAGCTGGGGATGAATCAACTTCACAACAGAACCCAGGCTTAAAAAAAGGTGCACGAGTTAATTCTGATACTGTACCGCTCACTCAAAGCACATCCGTCAGCGAAGACTCGATCGATGCTACTGTACTAGCCAGTGCGAACGACAAAAAAAAATCTATAAAAAAAAGCAGACGCACCAAACATAAGGATTATCGTAAACTGAGCGAAAAACAGGCGAGCCCCTCGTTACTCTCCCTCGTAGATACCGCAACCCCACCTCAGAATTCAAACACACCCGCTGAACACACCATGATTGAAATGGAAGAAGTACCCGTGAGGAGCTTCCAAAACACGAACTCAGCGCTTGCTATTTACCGAGCCAATACTCAGCAACAGGAAACCAGCCGAATCGCACTATCCACTTACTATGCTTTTCATGGCCGAAGATCAACTAGCGAAATATTGATCAAAGGCGCGGCAACCCTTGGTCTGCCCGTACTGGCTGTACTTCTCTATGAAGCCGGCGGCGAAGAATATGTGAAAGTTGTTCTAGGCCAACCAACAGTCAATGGTATTTCTTGGATATTCCCAATTTCAGGTGCGGCCACCAATTATTTATTAGGAACATTGTTTGCGTCGGAAACACTACACAGCATTAAAAATGCCGATGCACTTTACGTCACAGGAAATGATAGTACACAAGCTAAAGTAAGAATGTATGCCCCACTGGGTGCGTGCTTTGTCATCGCAATTCCTATTGGCTTTAGTTATGCTGCAGCTTACTGGCAAGGTGAGCACTCCCTTATTGTGCTTGGAGCTGGCGCCACATGGGTATTCAACATATTGTCATTTACCTTCGCGATTAATGAGACATTTGGGAAGTTCATTTCGCTAGCAATAAGAGCGACGACTCGAAACGAAGCAAAACTCGCCACCTGTCAAATTCGTGATAGACTCTCAGCAATATTCAATGCAGTATTACGCCACGCCTCAGAAAACGATAGCTACGTGCATTATTCTCTGCTCACCAGCACACAAGCCACACAAGGATTTGCTGTTGAAAATCTCAGAAGCATTATAGAATACAGTATTCATAACAACTTATACACAGCCATTATTAACCCTAACGAAATGGGCATCAAACCCTCTTACGCCTCGCAGTATACTATACTAGGAGTCTCTCTTCTAACAGCCATGGGTGTAACCCTAGGCGCACTCGGCTTCTACGTAAGCACTGAAAGAAGCCTCTACTCACTAATAGGCGATGCTACCTACCCCGTTTCTTTGTTTATTAATCTAATTCTTGGATTCATGTTAGGCAACTGGGGATACACCTTCAGTGACGTCCTTTTTAGTCTGGTTTATGCTGGAGTCTTTTTAAAAGCTTTAGGACAAGGAGGCCCCTCTCTCGATCTACCCTGGACAGCGCGACTGTTTCCAAAGCTAACGGCCATTTTTACCACCATCGCGGCGTTTATTGCCTTATTTTCTTTTGGTACCAGTGAGTGGCTCATATCGATAATACCGACTGACTACCTGTTCATTAATCTCATTCCCATTACAGCAGAGGTCAAGGCAGCTGCCGCCATCTGTGGTTACATTTTCATCCCCATGGCCAATAGCTACGGACTTGTTCGTGTATCAAATGCCTTTGAAAAGTTCTTACTTTCTGTATGGCCAGGTATTCCAAGGGAATTAAGAGATAAAATCAACGTGTATTTAGGTTTAGAGAGTGCAACAGACTACATTAACAGCATACCACAGGACCAACTGTTGGCTGAATTTGCAAAATTGCCAAAGGATCTACAAGACACTTTAAGCCTTAACATCCCTAATTTTGATCAACTGCTTAGAGACGCCGCGGAGCCACAGACCACACCGCTGTTACCGACCAACGATGCTCAACCCAGAGCACGGCGTCAGCACGGATTCTTCCCCTCTAGCACAGCACCCAGAGAGCAAGGAAGTGAATTCCTTGGCGGCGTTAGCCCTCTAGACAATGAAGACGCTGCTGATCAATCTAGGTGGTCGTGTGTAATACTGTAGTTTAAGCGAGGGTACGGACAGATCTGTTGCCCTCTCTATAACCAAGGGCAGTTGACTAACTGAGCCATTGACAGTGCTGAGAAACAACCTAGGAATATTCCTAGTAACTGCTGTAACAATAATGGAAAAAATACTATGCAGAGTGATACTGAGAGTGTTAGCTATAGCGAAGATGATGCCAACATCCCTCTGATCAACCCTCAAGAATACTTGAGAAGAGTCAACACACTTCAACATACCCCCTTCCACAATAATCAGGTCAATCCAGACCTGCTAGCTGAATATTGGGATCTAATCTGTGAAAAACTACCGGATAATGCCCCGGCAAAACAGTTTGCACTAATATTATACGACAACGACACGGCGCCACTCAAGGTGAGTTGGAGCTATCTTGTCCCACTTTCCGTCAGCCTCATTATAGGGATTCCCGCTAACGTCGTTTTTATTCCTCCGGCACTGAGCGCCGCAAGTAAAGATCTTCCTCCTTTCTTAACCTTGCTTAGCGCCAGCTTTTTGGAAGCCGACACCAAATTTCTTGCTATTGCCAATACCTCCACAGCACTGGTTTTTAATTGCATCCTCAATGTGTATTTTGTCAACAAACTAACTATGCCTCTTTGGGATACTATTTGCGACGCTTTTGACAGGATTGTTGCACGTTGCAGAGGAGTTCGTCTTAGTTACACCGTGCTAGCTAGAGACAGCTTAATTGATTTGGATAACAGCTGCACAGGGGTTTCAAAACGCTATTCACTCATCGCAGCAAAGGTAGGTTTTTGTAGCGCCCTGTCACTAAGCTCAGCCTTAACCATGTTTTTTTTAGATTTAAAATCAGGCCACCCAATCTGGTCAAGCTTAGGTGTGTTAGCCAGTTTTACCGTCCTCAACTACAATGGCGTTCTAGGCACCATACTACCCGCCATTTCATGCCCAATCCAAGCGCTTTACCATAACCGATCCACTGCGGCAAAACATGAACATCAAATTACCGAAAACATTTTACGCTTGAAAGCAGCCCATATTAGCTTGCTCAGTGCCGCACTTATGACAATGATAGACCTACTACAAAAAAAAGATAATGCAAAATTGGATACCCTCTTTGCATTATCTGAAAACTTAGACAAAGACCCCAAAAACTCTAAACTCCTTTATTGTCGACTATTGGCCCTCGCACAAGAGCATTCAACCAAAAGAATCACTCAGATTTTCCGTTTTGTGCTACAAGCATTAGGCGCCACTCTCAATTTGGGCTCACTGCCCGGCTACTATTTTGAAACAGCTCAAGGTACTTCCGAATTTTTTGCCAGCCAATTTAGTACCGAACTCAGTCCCGCAGGAAAATACCTGATCGGGCTTGTTATTTTCTCCCCGTTAATTGGCCTCAGCTGCGACGTTGCACAAGAAACCGTAGGAGAAGCATTCGACTTTAACCTCAGATTCGCCTCCGGCATACGCAAATCCTATAAACAAGCTCGCCAAGCAGACCGCAGCACCTTTCAATGGGTTCGCAGTGGTTTTCAAGGCTCTTGGAGTATGAGACGATGGAGTCGCTTTTGCCGACTACCACTGGCTGTTCAACAAAACCCAGCATTAATGCTGATTCCATTATATTTCCTTATGCCTGGTGGCTATTTCACCACCGCAACTACACTGGCACTCAATGATGACTGGCTAGGGCCCAACGGTAGAATACCTGCGCTAATCAATACAGCAAGGTTTTTAGTGTTCGTCTCCATCGTGTTTGTATGGATATTCAATATCTATCCCGTTCGAGACGTGTTATACGAAATGCAAGAAGTAGGCACAAAATTATTAGGACATAATCAAGAAAAAAAGGAGCTGCGTTTAGCACTCTTTATTCGATCACTCATCAAAGATTGGGCCACTTTTTCCCCCGAAAAATCACTGGCCATTTTTGCTGATCTTTTGAATGAACCTGAAGAGTTACAAGACTTAGACAAAACAAGATCCAAAACATTCAGCAAAGAATTAACGCAACTGTTTTTCAGACATACACCTGTGGAGATATTTGGCAGTGAGGACCCCTTAGTCCTCAAAAACAAAGGTGCCGATAATGAAAGAGTTGTGGGCGACATGCGTGAAGTTATAGATGAGCTTTCTGTTGAGGTAGCGAACTTAAAAAACATTCAACCCAAAGCTTACAAAGGTTTACGAGTATTTAATGATCGCCAGCAACATGACAACCAGATGATGGAATCTTTGTTCTCACCACCTGATCCCTACCAAGACTCTAGTCACCTTTTAAACAATTGATAGCCGCTCTCTATCACTTCAGTGAGCGGCATTAAGCTTTTCTTAGGATTTAATCCATAGTTGAGTGATATACTTCGGGCAGTGTATGGGCGCTATCATCAATTGCTCTTAAATGAGCGTCATATTGATCACTAATACTCAATTTTTCAGACGATTCATTACAGCGATATGCATATTTAAGTACTTCGGCGAGAAGCTCGTCATCTTGTAGAGGATTTTTTTCCCCCATTTTTTTATAACGTGCGGCTCTTTTCACTGTACTGTTAGTCGCCACTAAGAGCTCAGCAGCATTTATGTGTTCACTAAACTGACTTAAGTCATCGTGGAATGGGAGCTTGCGACATATTCATAGAAATAGCCGACATTTTTAAAAAAGCTATTGCCTTTGTCAGCGCCTATGAATAAACCAGGTTTTTTTTGATCTCGATACGCCTCGAATACCTTCAAGACCTCTTGGTACAACTCAACTGGGGTTAATAGCTTATATTTTTGTTGCATATCTGCCACATCATCTTTATGCATTTTTTCTCCTAGGTTAATCACCGTAATTTTAAGCAACCCACTGCTTTATGCTCAGAATTAATATTTACATATTGATAATAGCACAATATAACCAACAAGATCAAGTAAATAATACGTTGCAGCTTCCTATAGTTATGTCTTTGTGAACCGCCACACTACGCTCGCCATGACAAGAATTATCGTCTTTATCAGTAAATTTCACGGATTACCAACCAAGCACTCGTTTAGTACCATCACTGCCAAGTAGTACTTGCCCCTTAAATAAACTTAAGGTTAGTATTCAACTTGAGCGTGAAATTCGCACACTGAATTCATGCTTTACCATGTTTTTAAATTGATGACATGTGAGGATTTGACATGAGAAAAGAATTATATTGTATTGGTGTTGATGTTGGCGGCACTAATACTGATGCAGCTCTACTACGTAATGGCAAGGTACTTGCCAGCGCAAAGTCGACCACAACCGAAGACATTACATCCGGTATAATAAACTCAATAAATAAAATATTGCAGGATGTCGATATTAAAAATTGTCACATTCATCATATTACATTTGGTACAACACACCTACTTAACGCACTACTACTACGTAAACTCGACAAAGTCATGGCCATTCGACTAGGCGCACCGGCATCCGATGGCACCCCCCCCTTCTGCGGGTGGCCTCATATTGAAAACAGCATTACAGAACATGTTTATCATTCATCAGTAATGAGTGGTGGTGGGTTTGAATACAGTGGCAAAGAAATTACAAAAATAGATAATCATCATCTTGAGACGCTTGCTCAAAATGCACTGGATAAAGGCATTAACGCCGTTGCTATTTGCGGTATCTTTTCGCCAATCAAACCAGAGCAGGAAAACCAAGCCGCTGAGATCATGAGTCGTGCCAATAATAAATTGAATATCTCATTATCACATCGAATTGGAGGGCTAAGTATTTTAGAGCGTGAAAATGCCAATATTCTCAACGCAAGCCTACACACGCAATTTCAAAAGCTCTGTGATAGCTTCACCAATATTGCTCAGCATTTGAAACTCCCTCATAGTCCAAGAATTTTTTTGGCAAAAAATGATGGCACCGTTCAAGAATTGTTCGTAGGAAATACTACTGAGGGATTGCCCATTCTTTCATTGAATGCCGCCATATCAAATAGTATGCAGGGAGCCAGTTTACTTTGTAGTGAAATAAATGACGCCATTGTCATTGATGTGGGGGGGACGTCGACTGACTTAGGAGTGATACTCAACAATAGAGTACTTGATTACAATAATGATTATCATATTGAAGGTGTTAAGGTTAAATTACCCTCTCTATTAGTCCAGTCTATTGCTCTGGGAGGAGGTACGCTTATTAACACCAACGGCAATCAAGTCTCTTTGCACACAGAATCTGTAGGATCCCAACTAGAAACAAAAGCAATGGTGTTTGGTGGAGAGCAACTGACTGTAACTGACATTGCCGTTGCTTTAAATCCCAGTGTAACAATAGGTGACGCTAGCAATCTTAACAAGCTTGATAAAAACACATTAGATAAAGCAAATCATTTGATACATGATCGACTCGTCTCTGCAGTGAAAAAGCTTCTTGGATCACTACGAGTCAAACCCAAAACCCTGATCATGGTAGGCGGTGGTGCGATTTTATTTGATCATTCACTGTTGAAAGAGATGTTTAATGGCCTTGTTGATGTGATCCATTTGCCACAGCATTATAGCTCAGTCAACGCGATTGGATCAGCGTTGGCAAAAATGACTGGCCAACATGTTGAATTATTTCTGAATAAAGACAAAGAGACTAAAGATCTAGTAATAAGTGAAGCGAAAATTAAAGCCATTAAAAATCTTGTTGCACAAGGTGCTGATAGCCTCACTGCAAAAATTCATAGCATTAAGGAAATACCCATTCCTTATTTGCCAAACAATCCTACACAATTGATCATCACCGCTACTGGCACAGTGGCACAAAGGCAACGCATACCTTTGATAGAAAGCGAAGAGAGCTCTAGCCATAACCATAGGCTGGACCAATTGTTGCCCAATAACATTGCCCCTATAAAAATTGGTGTAGATGACACTGAATACCAGCTCTTAAGTAAGAGTCAACATTACACATTGCCCGCATTATCCCCACGAGCACCAATCAAAAACCCTGATATAAAAACTGAACTCACAGTGCAACAAGTTGATGATATTGCATTAGGCGCTGCATATCTAGGATCCGGCGGTGGTGGGGATCCTTCATGGACCGCATTAATGACAAAAAACACCATCCAGAAGGGGCACAAGGTTCATCTTGTAGATGTGAATCAAATTAAGGATGACGCTGTTGTTGCGCTTGTCGGTTATATTGGCTCACCCGCCATTGCAGCAGAAAAATCATGTGGGGCCACAGAAGTAAAAAACGCCATCTTAAATATGGAAGCACACCTTGGTAGAAAACTTGATGCAGTGATACCTGTTGAAGCCGGTGGTGGCAATGCCTTATCACCATTTTCTGCGGCCGCTGAACTCGGACTCCCAGTGATTGATGGTGATTTTATGGGACGAGCCTTTCCTGGTGCTCATTACCTGACCTCAGTTATTTTTGGTGACACGATAAAGGATAAGAACGTATTGCATAACATTGTTTTTTCAATGAGCACTGGTTCTGAATCGGCTGTATTCAAATCCGACTTTGTCAAAACTCAGTCAGCAACAGCTTATCAACATGCTACCGAGATGGGGGGAGCTGCCATATGTGTCTACTCACCCATGTCAGGTGAGCAAGTCAAGCGTTTATGTATACAGGGCACGTTATCAACGGCGGGTAAAATTGGCCGAGCGATTAGACTGGCTCAAGAAGCTGGAACTGATATCTTAACAGGATTAAACGAATGTTTGGCCACCACAAACTATGGCAAGGCTGAATGCTTATTCACAGGAGAAATTATTGAATGTCCAGACCATGACATCGTGAATAGTCAAAACAAAGGTTCAATACTGCTGGAAAATACATTAGGTGAGAGAATCGAAGTGGGTTTTTGTAACGAATTTTTGATTGCAAAGACTGTGAAAAAGGTTTTTGGTCAAAAAGACTACGATGTCCGTGTTCCAGACATACTCACTTTAGTTGATCAATACACCATGCAGCCTATTTTCGCACAAGATGTTCGCTTCGGACAACAAGTCACGTTAATCAGTATTCGAGGGCCTGAGTTGCTTTACTCGGAGCAAGCGGCCTTTTTGTTTGGCGAAAAAGCTTTTGATACTGAATCATTACTCAAGCATCAGAAAAAAATGGGACCTGCACTTGCTAAAATTAATAGCCCGGTGAGTGCTTTACAAAATACTGATGCGGCAACTGATTGTGGTCTGTTAGATACTAGGGGAACAATTGTTCAGGAAAAAATTAGAAACATTTTTTGAGCAAGCCCCTCTGTTCTCCACTTGCTACCGCTCAAAAATTGAACTCTTGAGTCTTTTGTTTTGATTTCACTAAGAAGTCATTTAAGCCTCAAAATCGGCGAGGCAGGATAATTATTTTATGCGAATACATAGAAATTTAGTTGGCTGATCTTCTTATTTTTTTACACTTCATGGATACACCATGAGGTGTGGATATTTGAGAGAAACTTACTTTTAGAGAGCTCTCCGATTGCTGCCGCT
>JBGSSQ010000270.1:0-3433 GCA_041736975.1 Gammaproteobacteria bacterium | reverse complement strand
ATAGCCTAGAGAAACTCTGGACTACGGCAGAAGAAGTTCGGGAGAAACATGGCAATTAAATTACTCGCTGTTGGTCGTAACATGCCGGCATGGGTCAACCATGCTTTTCAAGATTACGCCAAGCGTTTACCGCCAGAATTTGCTCTAGAACTCCTGGAAATAAAGCCTGAAAATCGCTCAAAAAATGATAACATCGCTAAAGTTATTGAGATTGAGGGCACTAAATTGTTAAGTGCCATTCCTCCTAAGCACACCGTAGTGGCACTGGATGAGCGTGGCGTGTCTTGGAACACGCAACAGCTCGCCGATCAATTACAACATTGGCGAGAAAACCAGCAGAAACTCTGTTTAATGATTGGTGGCCCCGATGGTTTGTCCGATACCTGTAGGCAAAAAGCGGATCAACTGTGGTCATTATCGGCCTTGACCTTGCCACATCCTTTAGTTCGCGTCATTATTGCCGAACAAATTTACCGAGCCTGGAGTCTGCTCACTAACCACCCATACCACCGAGCTTAAGGCAATTGTATGGCAACGCGGCTGACCATAAAAAATTACCACCAAGAAACTCATTTATTTCTGCGACGTGTACTGACAGCGGTAGCCATCATCTTTGTGCTGGTTGGCGTATTGATTTTTCGATTAATTTACCTGCAGGTGATCCAGCATAACCTCTACACCACACTCTCCCTACAAAACCAGCAAGAACTGATTCCCATTGAGCCTAATCGTGGCCTTATCTATGACCGCAATGGAATATTGTTGGCTGAAAATACACCGAGTTTTAGCTTAGATATTGTTCCTGATCATGTCCCAGACATCAAAAAAACTTTAGCCGATTTACGAGCCCTTTTTGATATAGACGATGACGCTGTAGAGCAGTTCTACAAACAACGCCGCCAACACCGTGCTTTTGAGCCAGTCTCACTAAAACTCAAACTCACAGATGATGAAGTCGCTCGCTTCTATGTCAATCTCTATCGATTTCCCGGGGTTAACATCAACGCGCGATTGTTGCGTAATTATCCTTTGGGGGCAGATCTGGTAACCGTACTCGGCTATGTGGGACGGATTAATGAAAAAGAACTCAAAAAAATTGATCCCACCAATTACAGTGCATCCAATTATATTGGCAAGATTGGCATCGAGCATTTTTACGAAGCACAATTACATGGTACGGTGGGTTACAATCAAGTAGAAGTCAATGCTACCGGACAAATTGTCAGAATACTTAAACACTACCCACCCATACCAGGTGAAAACATTTATTTGAGTATAGACAGCAAGTTACAGCATATTGCTCATCAAGCACTTGAAGGGGAACGTGCCGGCCTAGTCGCCATCGACCCCAATACCGGCCAGGTGCTCGCCCTGGTCAGCCACCCTCATTATGACCCCAATTTATTTGTCAACGGCATCAGTAATAATGACTATCAGCAATTAAGAGAAGCGGCTGATCGACCTTTATACAATCGTGCCGTGCGAGGTTTGTATCCTTTTGGTTCTACCATCAAGCCTTTTTTAGCAATACAGGGATTAAACGAAGAAATTTACTCTCCACACAACACCCTGTTTTGTAATGGTTACTTTCAACTTCCTGGGGTTGCCCATGTATGGCATGACTGGAACTTCAAAAGAGGCGGACATGGTACTGTGGATGTGCGCCGTGCCATTGCGGAGTCCTGTGACGTGTTTTTTTATGTCCTTGCTCAGAAGCTAGGTATCACCAAAATGGGCGAGATCCTCAACCAATTTGGTTTCGGTGAATTAACCCACATTGATTTAGATGAAGAGCTTCCTGGTGTCGTCCCCACACCGGAATGGAAGAAAAAAACGCAGCATGCAAATTGGTATACTGGCGATACCATTATCTCAGGGATCGGCCAGGGATTTATGTTAACCACACCACTACAATTAGCTCATGCTACTGCCACACTGAGCATGCACGGTGTAGGCTACCAACCGCAACTAATCCAAAAAGTCGAAAAGCCCTCAGGCAAAATAGTCGAACAAGCCCGCAAACCACTACCACCCATTGTATTAAAAGATGATAATGACTGGAATGTCGTGATTGAGGCCATGAAAGATGTGGTTAATAGCCCACGCGGAACCGCTTATTCAGCACTCACTAAATTTGGTCACCCCGATGCCTACATAGCGGCGGCAAAAACAGGAACCGCACAAGTCTATAGGCCCAGTGCTTTACACGGTTTAAAAGATGAGCAAGTGGCAGAAAAATACCGTGACAATACGCTCTTTATTGCGTTTGCACCGGTGGATAAGCCCACACTCGCCGTCGCTGTTGTTGCTGAAAATTCTCACAATGCCGCTAAAGTAGCACGAGCCGTTTTTGATGCCTATTTCTTGAGGACACCAGATGAACAGTAAAGCGACCCCGCTCAATGCCAGCAACGAGTCCTTTTGGAGCAAAATACACATTGACACAACGTTATTAACGCTGCTTTCAATGTTAATGTTTGTGGGCTTGATTATTCTCTACAGTGCAGGTAGCCAAAGTATAGCTCTACTCACCAACCAAATAATTCGCCTGGGTATTGGCTTTGTGGTGTTATTTGTTTTTGCCCAAATACCCCCACACAAATATTACCAATGGATTCCACTGATCTTTGTGATTGGCATTGCCTTGTTAGTCACTGTGGATGTCATTGGCCATATTGGCAAGGGTGCTCAACGTTGGCTGAGTCTTGGGTTTGTGCGCTTTCAGCCGTCTGAGATCATGAAATTAGCCGCGCCAATGATGTTAGCCCGATATTTAAAAGATAAACCACTGCCGCCCTCCTTTGGTACGCTCATCATCTGCGTACTCATACTCACCATACCAGTGGGCCTGGTTGCTAAACAGCCGGACTTGGGAACGTCAATTTTAATCACATTCGCAGGCGCCTCTGTGCTGCTACTCGCCGGATTAAGTTGGCGCCTCATTGCTGGGGCAACGGCACTGCTGCTCACCAGCCTGCCGGGATTATGGTATTTCATGCATGATTTTCAACGCAAACGTGTACTCACCCTGTTTGATCCTGAGCGCGATCCATTGGGAGCCGGCTATCACATCATTCAATCAAAAATTGCCATAGGCTCAGGCGGCATGTTCGGCAAAGGTTGGCTCAAAGGGACTCAATCACATTTACAATTTTTACCAGAGCATTCCACAGATTTTATTTTCGCTGTATGCGGCGAAGAATTTGGCTTAATAGGCAGTGTGGCTTTAATCATTTTATTGCTAGCCGTTGTCGGTCGAGGTTTATACATTAGCACTCAAGCCCAAGATACCTTTTCTCGCTTATTAGCGGGCAGTATCAGCCTGACTTTCTTTATCTGCTTTTTTGTGAACATTAGTATGGTGAGTGGTATTCTACCCGTGGTTGGCATCCCCCTACCCTTGGTGAGTTACGGCGGCACCTCCATGGTGACC
>JBGSSQ010000269.1:0-6497 GCA_041736975.1 Gammaproteobacteria bacterium | reverse complement strand
AACCAGGAACCATTTTAATGTGATTATTTGCAATAATGCTTTCATTGGCTGAAAACAAAATTCCACTAGCAGCGATAATATTATTTCTAGCAATAATAGAGTTACTAGGACTAGTACCACTAGCAACAACACCAATGTCGGCGATAAAAGTGTTATCCGTTACAATCGCGGGACCACCAAAAATCACACCTACAAAAAAGTTTTCAATGTGATTGTGAGACACCACTGTGTTCTGACCGCCTGCAAATAACCCCTCCTTGTAGTACACATTAGCACTAGGAATAACTCTGTTTCCAATGAGGCTACTGTCATCCACATTAACGAGCTCAGCACATTGCGAGACTTCTGAAACGCAAGTGAGGTTCTCAAGTGTCACGTTTTTAACCAACCCCGTACCTGCAGCTCTATCGACAAAGAAGCCCTGAGCTTCAACAGCCGAATTACCGACAGTGAAGCCGGTAGCCTCAATGTTTTTAATCAGTACATTACTGGCATTATGAACACCAATACCAATACAAGGTCCTCGAGAATCAGTTGGACTGAACATCGAAAACGTGGGTTGATTAAAGATGTTGGATCCATTGAGTATTGCAACATCAATGATAGGCTGTATTTTATTGTAGCTATTCCTTACGTTAAGGTTTTTCACCACGCTGCCATTTGCCAGCTGTGCTTTATCATAGTCCAGCTTTGTGCCAATGCTTAATATTGGCAGATTCACCTCCCTATAACCAACATAAGTTCTACTAGGATCTCTAGTGGCGTTTATAAATAGATAGCAGTCATTTTCTGAGTCATAGTTTACAGTGGACCCTTCTAGAGTCACTCTTTCATGACTGACTTTATTCATACCATCAATATCTACTTTGTTCAGAACGGGCGGCAAAATGGTTTGCAGACTAATAACAGAACCGCCATTAATCCAAAACTTAATTTTATGCGCACTGTGGTTCTGATTAAGCGGTGTATTATTCGCATTAACAATAGCGGCCCTAAGCGACCCAGGCCCAGAATCGTTAGCATTAGTGACCTTAAATACTGCTGCTGATGCAACACTGGCCATAGTCAGTGATAACACACTAACCATCAAAAGATGCTTTGATAACTGGACAACTGTATTCATACTTCCAGCGCGAATCAGAAATGCCGCGCTCCTTTGTTGGTCCTTAGACCGTTTGCATATTTTGTTATGCCAAACTCTGTGATTTTGTGATTTCATAGTATACCCCTCTAGTAATTAATAACTTGAGAGTCCTCTGTTCTAAGGGCTGTACAGCCCATCGAGCGCAGACACTCTGTTAATTTTTGTCGCCTCCTTGTACTACCTCGCACTCTATGCTAGCAGAGCTTTTGCTACCGCCTTACTTTAAGTGTAGTATAGATTATAGAAATTGCCAGTTTATGTATAGAATATTGCAAATAAACATTTCTATAAGCCTAGATAATATTAAAAACAAGCTTATTTTGCGCTTATAAAGCGAATAATGGGTTTTCGTATGCCGATAATTCTTAGTGTTTTTTATATTTTAACTGGCCAAAAGAAGCATTTGCAGCGCCTGGCTACGCCGGTAGTTACTCGATTTCAGCCCTTTTCAACGATTTATACGCCTATAATACTGATTTGCAAACTGGGTTACCTTAGCACGGTGTTTTGAATTGGGTGCTAAAACCCCATGGTAGTGGTGACGATGGCGATGCGGTGGTGGGATAAGTTTGGCGAGATTATCAAACAACGTTGTGGCGCTGAGAATCAGTGGAGGTTCGGTTTTTTGTGAAGCTTTGTTCACATCATACTGCAACCGTGTGCTATCAGCCGTTTCTGCTTTCTTGGAAATCAATGTTAATTTCTCACCCGAAAATGCTGGCCTAGCACAATAGCGTATCAGCCTTTCTGCACCACGACAGTCGTTTCCCTCGATATGAACATCTGCATTGACTGAAAATCCACCACTGCCCTTCCAGCTCTTTAGATTTTCAACCTCGTCTTCCGTCAATAGGGCTCGGCGCTTAGATAAACTTAATACGCGTTGGCGTACTCGAGCCTCAACTTGATCGGAATCCTCTTTGCCTAAGTTAAACACATCTGCAAACTGCAAGGTGCGTGTATCATCGGTATAAAACACACCATCAAGCACCACACAATCAAAGTGTAGGTGCCAATTTAATCGCGAACCAAAGCGCTGGATAAAACTCACTGCACCTAATTTGGCACCATCCCTAATCCCATCACAGGATTTTTCGGTAATATCGGTGTATCAGTTTGTAGAAGGCTCGGAGCCTAAAATGAATATTGATTAGCGTAGACATTTACGCGTTTTGATATATACTTCCAACGAATAAATAGGGGGATTACATATGATAATTGCATTAAAGCTAACCTATAAAGGAGTCACTGTTGAATTTACTATTCACGAGGTAGTAGAAATTGCAAGACAGCTTCTCCCATTTTTAGATGAAGAAGAAGTAGAGATTCCCAGCCTCAATGACTACTTTGAAAAATTACAAGCATCCTTGCACGAATTCCGCAAAACAGACAACAAAACTCCCATGGATTTACTGCCAATTGCAGCAGAGACTCCTGTGATACCTCCAGTTGTTCGACCTGCGCAGTGGCGCTATGTGGCTAGTTATATTAATAGAGCAGATCCTAGACAAGGCTATTGGTTGAATATAGATGGGCGCATGCTTAGGATCGATAAAAACAATAACTACGTGAGCGATTATGGGATAGGATTTCGAGGAATAGACGCTGCGTCTTCTTTAACATTTTCAAATCCTACCATTCCTCCAGAAGTATTTGAAAAAGTTGAACAGAAATATAAACTATTATTGGAGAGTAGTGCATCAGAGGGAGTCAGCGATCCCGAATCTACGCTTGACGATACTGCTACGACTGAGGATGAAAAAGATGTTTTATTTCTGTATACGATGAACCACCTAGCAGGAATTATTGAGAAGCTAGAAAGCAGCTATGATAATAAGAAAAAACTCGACGGGATGAGCAAAAAAAATCTTGAAGCTATGAAAATCGTTAAGTTTTTAAGCGAAAATTACAGATTAAAAAAAGAAAAAAGTAAGCAATTAAACTATCTTGAAGACCAGCTTCATGAACACGATCCTAACAATGCTCTTCCGCCGTTGAGAGATTTCTTAAACGGAATTGCACAAAGAAGTTATGAGCATAAGAAATTTACTGATACATTAAAAGATATTATTGTAATTTTTAATAATTTAATGAAGATTGCTAGCGGAAATGCAGAGTATCTATTTCGAATAGATACATTTAGTAATTCATCCGGCGCGTCATATCAACAATTTGAACCCTTTTTAGAGCAGTTACTGCATCAATATAAACCTCACCAGATAGCCACTTTCATGAGAAGTATCCTCTCTGGGGAGCAAGTCCAGAATATGCCTATTTGCCTACCTTCTCTTACCGCTGTATGGTGTATTGCAGAACAGTCACGAGATTCATTAGCTCTGTTAACGAATAGTATTGTCCTAGATTTTATTGAAGGTGACATACCCTATTTAGAGGATCAAATAAACCAATATTCTTGGAAATCGTTACTTATTAATTCTGACACCGGTAAGCGAAACATCAAATTAAACGATATTTATGGCCATAAGTTGAAACCACCTGAGAAAGGAGGCATGTATCCAGCTGCACATGATGGATCCTATGATGACAGTAACAATGAGAAACATGATGCGGAGGGACATCTATTGCCAAAAATCCCTCTCAGTTGGCTACGTCAAAAACAAGGCCATCTTATTCTACATTGGCTGCACGTGATGATTGGTAAGTATTGTCCGATGGTTAAGGCTGAAATCGTTGAATTAGATAGCGTCAAAGGCAAGAAAATTCCTCCCAATACACCTCAGTACAAAGAAATTATAAAGCGAAAAGATAATAATGTGTCCACTGTTGGATTTGAAGAAGATAAGAAGAATGTTCATTTTTCAAAGGAAGCTCTACGAAAAAAAGAAAAAGATCAAAGTGTTAAGCTCAGTGATTATCGAACCTTTTGGAATAAGCGTCTTGTTCCTCTGCGACGCTCACAAACAAAATTAACATTACAGACGCAACTCATAGAACCATTATTAACTTTAAGGATGAATAGTTTCGAATTTTGCTTTTCCCCTCAGTTTGACGCTGAAGCAGAAATTACATTGCCGATGGGTTTTAAAGCACTGAATTTAAAAACCCTTTCAACTGAGTGGTATACAGAAGACAAAATTATCAATGTACTTCAATGTGCACTGGGTAACAACGTAACTCACGTTTCTCAAACGCAACTTGAACACACTGATTTATTAAAAGCTAATTTAGAATCAGCCATTGGAGAAGTTATTACTAGAACAATCCCCGCCGTAATTCCAGTACATGTTCACGGAAATCATTGGACTGCTCTGATTATTAAAAAGGTTGAGAATGGATCGATTCAAGTCATATATAATGATTCTAATGGTAATGCGCTAGAAAGCGAAGAAAATGCAGTTAATTTAGTCAAAACGATTACTGAAATATGCCCTGATGCAACAATCCTAGACCTTCAACTACGGCAACAATTTAATGATAATGATTGTGGTCCGTTTTCAATCGACAACATGGTTCGCATTGCAAACATCAATACCGAACATGTAGATCGAAATGCCCTTGTAAAATTACTTGATAAGCCAATGAATGGCTCAGCGATTCACATAAGAAAAGAACACGAAAGACTACTTGATGAATCGCTGCAAATAAACTTCGGAGATAAACTAGCTTATAACTAATCTGATGAAAATCTAATGAAGTTGAACATCAGATGGTACTTAATTCAGTTTTGAGTTATCTAGTTGTCGTAACCTCCTCTTTTCTTTCTTAGCTCCTATGACTAGCAAACTCGTTGCAGACTCTTGTATCAGAATGTATGCGATTATTTTCATGGTTTCACCACATTGCTCACATTTTAATGGGTCGACTTCATACACTTTCCTTATTAATTTTGCCCACCCTATTGAACTTTTTTTGGGCGTCAGCAAAGAATCGGTCTTTGCCTTAGAGTTGAAATCCTCACTTTTAATTTCACTATGACTGATGACCTTAGTGGCTTTGAATTCTAGATTGGCGAATTGCGTTATCCTGGATCGATATTTTGAGTTAGGCGCCAACATGCCATGGTAGTGATGACGATGCCTGCGAGGTGGTGGAATGAGGTGAGCCAATTTATCTAGCAACTCCGTTGCTGTTAGACTTAATGGGGGTTGCGAATTTTGAGGATTTTTGTTGACATCATAGTGCAATCTCATTGCATCAGCTTTCTCACCAAAAGTTGAGATAGCAGTAAGTTTTTCGCCTGAGAATGGTGGTCTTGCACAATAGTGTTGCATGATTGACAAGCTCGTCTTTTGCAGCTGAATGCAATAACAAAATCTGTGCCACATTTACATCGAGCCCTAGCAAAGCCATGGCACAGAATGCCACACTTGAAATAGTCTCTATACTCATTCTCAACGCAGCCAGGAAGTGTCTCATTATTTTTGAGAAAATAATTAGCCATCCAATCCTCCAAATAATTTTGTACAATTTGAAAGAGTAAAGTAGTTTGTGGATTGCGACGTTTGTAGATTTTAGAAATGCAAAGGCTCAAAAAAAGCCTCCTCGTGAACCGTTATTAAAGTTCTGCGAGGATGGCTCAGCAAAGTTGCTTGGTGAATACAGTGATTTGACGTAATTGCTTTTTTGACTAATTTATGTAAGTAGTACGCGAATTGTGTTTAAAAAGTCGTGAGACAGTTTGGATCCTATCTGCGTGGGGCGTTGGAGATTTGAGAGGAGCTGCTCCTAGTACGAGAGGGCCGGTCTCTGGCGGGCTAACCAGTACTAATTGATCGTGAGGCTTGATCATGTAACACCAAATACTTTCGGTAACGAACTAGGTGATATAGAATTTTCACGGTATTGCAAATGCGCCTTTATATATTCATACACCAAAATACGCTAACGTGATGGAATTATCCATCACTGCTAGCTACCAGTTTCCTGGTAGTCATAGTGAGTAGGAACCACCTGATCCCATCTCGAACTCAGAAGTGAAACTGCTTAACGCCGATGATAGTGCGAGGTCTCCTCGTGCGAAAGTAGGTCGTTGCCAGGGATTAAATACGGAAAACCCGTGATGAAAGTCACGGGTTTTTTTTGCCTATTAAATATCAATAAGCTTATAAAGCTTTGACAATACCTCTAAGCTACATTATCCTATAATTTGTACAAAAATATTGAGGTGTGTATGAAAAGATTTTTCGAATTTAAAATATCAAGAAGAGTTATATCGAACTCAACACATTCATTATACAATGGTTTTTTTGAAGGAACTTCCTTAGAGCAATTTTATAAAGTCAATTTGTCACCTCAAATTATAACTACTTTGAACGAAATTGATCATTTAAAAACTGAAATATTACTATCTCACAGCAAGGGGAATGGTAATTTAAGAGCCGCTATCCAAGAT
>JBGSSQ010000228.1:0-5675 GCA_041736975.1 Gammaproteobacteria bacterium | reverse complement strand
CGTGCTCCAGCGCAAAGACCAGCGTTTAAAAAATGACGCTGAGCGGTACGCGTTGACGCGGTTAAGAATCTCCGCTACGGACTCATCCCACTGACAGTCCTCGAGGGGTGCCTGTGGATAACAAGCACTTAAGTCTAGACGTAAAGTGAAGCGATCCATGGAGTCAAAAACCACGGTGTAATGGGGGCTCAGGCGATCGGTGCTGTAGGTCGTCTGTTGTCTCAGTTTAATGGCCATCGTATTGTTTCTCCATTATATAGACCATCTCTATCAGTTGAGCATACGGTGTTTATAGATATTTTCATAGCTATCCGAATGTTTTTACCGAATCTACTGCCTCCTTTGAGACTTTTGATTGTTCTTGTTCTTTCTTCTCCCTGCCCTCCCCCTGTCGAGATTCAATGTCTTCGACATTTGTCGCAGCAAAGAATTCCAGCGCATGTGCTCGAGGACTTAGAGACGGTGATCTCACTCCTAGGCTCTCAGCTAGTGTTGCGGGTGCATTGTTATTATTTTGATGAGTAGTGTTTATATTTACGTAGGGAGGCGATTGATTACCCATGAACCTCATCATTAGACTTTTTAGAGAAGCGAATTCAGCATTCATATCGTTCAAATTTTGAGTCAGCTCACTAATTTTTTCCCCCTGCTTTTTAATTACCTCATCAGATCTATCATTTTTTTCTTCTAAACTTCCAATTTTTTCATCCTGTATTTCAAGTTTGGCACCTTGAGATTTAATTATCTCTGTTTTAGCCACATCTTTCTTTTGCAGCTCAGCTATCATAGCCTGAGCACTATCATCTGACCGAGATCGATGCTTAAAATAATCTTCTTCTAGCACGGCCAACTTGACCGTTGCTACCCACTCACCTTTTCTGTGAGTAAGGTTATCTCTTTCAACAACGTATTCTCGAGTTTTGACTACTTTAGCACCGCTATTGATAAAGCCCTGAGTTAAACTTAATAGTTGACTGCCCTTAAAGCCAAAAAAGCCTCTTTGAGATGCCATCGCTTCTTTCTGAAGATCAGATATCATTATCTCATACTCACGTTCAATCAAACGATCCCAAAGAATTTCTAGCCCCATCACCAACAATTTTCCTCTGTCTTCAACACAACTATATGCTTGTCGCTTAGGCTTTTTTAAATCTTTGATATGCTTATCGAGATAGGAACTCTCTAGACACTCAATATAATTGAGAGAATGATCATCAAGGCTCTGTATTTTTTCGAGATTTTCAAGGAGCTTCTTATCATTATCAAGAACAGTACTGAGTTTCTTCAGCAGATTTTTCAGCAACAATAGAAATTTTTGTATAGCTAAATCTTCTTCGTGCTTCTGAACACAAACTTCATTTTGCTTACCCATAACTGAGTCGATTCTTAAACACTTTATAGGGCTATTATTGTTAGCATCTTTGATGAAAGGATTAGGTTGCAAAAGAAGACAGTGATTAAAAATCTGAAGTGGCATTTTTTTGGTCAACACCTGCAAAAATAAGGTTTCTGAATTTTTGCTAAGGATACAGTCTATGGTGAAACCAAAGCCATGCAGCTCCTCTATAAAGCGGAGTATCACATCATCTGGCAAACGGGTAACACTGCCACTTGATACAAGCAGTGATTGACTATCCGTATTAGGCACTATAGTCTGATAGTTGCTTTTATATGGGTGCTCACTGGGGAGAGAGTTTACTATAGCATTAGCAATCACAGCACACTCTTTTGAATCAAGCCTGTCCCAAGCACTTTGTCGATCTTGCAAACTTTTATCTTCCGCTATCACACAGCCTAAGTCATCTTTAAGTAAACGTAATGTTTTTTTGACATGTTCAATTTCGCTAGCATAGGTTTCTTTTCTGCGGGTGAGCTTATCACTTAAGAACACAAATTTTTTGCACAAAAGATCATAATAGTTCATATCAGGAATTCGCTCAGACTCAGCGACACTCAGATCAGCTAAAAACTCAGCTTGAGCCTCATGAAAGCACTGTGTCGCGAACAATTCGCAAAATTCATTCAATTTATTTTCTTTTGGCAGCAGATTATAAAGTTTCCCTGAACGTTCAACAACACACAAGGGCTGTTTGTTTTCAGCATCAGATTGCAAGCTCTGCAAGTCAAGATTTACGCGTCCTACTCTACCAAACTCAGTTATTCCAGGTGAATTCCTCATATCCAGACACACGTATTCTTTTAGGTTTACATTCTCTGCTTGAGCATACGAAATTAATGCGCTTTCTAGACAGACACTATTTTGATTATAGACTTCGGGTCTCTTTGTAAAGAAATCCTTGGTTATCATCTCTCCTTGCTCATACCAACACGCGGCCTCTACCTCAAGCACTGGATACTCAAGAAAAAGTTTATTAGCAGTTTGATAGACTTCCAGTATTATTTTATCAAGCCACTCATCATCTGGAAGATTTTCAATTTTCTTTAAAAAATTTGTATAAACACTGTCTTCGGAGCAAAGATAAGCAGCCTCTCCCACAAAGTACTGAACGATATTACTCAACAGCATCTCTACATTCTTATTGTCATTAATGTCTGCTATTAGATGATTAATAACATTAATTCCTTCCTTTTTAAAGAAGGGGTCATGTGCCGCATATTTGTCTAGCATTTTCAGCATGACTTTGTCGTCACCCAATTGCTTGAGACTACGAAGCATGGGTCCAATTTGGTCATCCAACAACCCTGTAAACACTGAAAAAATCCTAATATAAAGCAATATAACGTCATTCTCACCGAACAATTCACTTACTACTACTTTTAGATTATCTTCCAACTCGGAATCACCACTGAACTTTTGATACTGAAGGCCGCATAAATACTTAAAAGCAGACTCACCGAGTAATTTCTTGCAGCCCTTCGACTTTTCAGTTTCCGGATTACTGTTCAGATAATGGAATATTTTATCAAAAATCTCTGCTCGCGGTATAACTTTATGCCTCCCTTCACGCAACCTATTCGGCGAAGAAATATTGGGCTCACTAGGACAATAAAGAGATGTATGTCCAGTGAAAGGACGACCCTTGTCCTCATGCAACAAAACAGCTTGCCCGGAACGTTCCTCTTTAAAAATCTGGTAATAATCGATTTCACCTTCATTTTTGAGAGGGATAGGTCCATGAAACCCTTTACCCAAAATATCATTTGGCATTGTTTTGCAAAACATAGCCGTTTGCATAACACTTTTTCTACTGATGTGATTATTTCTTATAACTGCGGATAAGAGCTCTTCTTTTTCTTTGGCATTGTGAAGATACCGAGATAACCTTAGAAAAGGAACTTGGGCTCTAGGTATAAATTCGCCACTTATATGATCCTTGCTTTTATTTATTAAGTGGTAGACCCCATTATCAGCAATGTAGATCTTACCTTCTTCTGCTTTACCCATATCCCTCTCACCCTTGTCGTTTTTTGGCAAATCAGAATACAGTGCTATCTCATAGTCTTGAACAATATCTTCATTAATCACTGCCTTCAGCTGGTTAGAATACCACACATTCTTTATGGCTTTTTTCGTTTTTTTATTTTCCAGGTTAATATATTCACCATAAGATAATATAAAATTATCCTTCAAGGCTCCCATGGCTTTTATCGTCAAATCTGTCTGATACTCTTTCAACTTGAGTTCGTTCAGCTTGGTGACTTTGCTACGATAAAATAATCTCATGGCGGCAGCTTTGTTATAATTGGTATTGGCAGGCAATAACAACGAGCTCAGACGTCGATTGAAGGATTCAATTACAGCATCAGGAATCGCATCGCGAGGATATTCATCCAGCTTAAGCAATTCATCTGAGAAAAAGCTGGTCAAAGCTGCAAGCGCCTCTTTTTTAGAAAGCAATTTCTCATTTGGCAACTCCGCGTGCACACTGACTTGAGGCTCAAATGCAGCCACAGGCTCAAGTGGGCCCTCAGGCTTTGGTTCAGTTTCTGGCTTGGTATCATTCTTTGGCACAGAAACAGGTACTAATTCGTTAAAGTGATTGAGGTTCCTCCAAATCATATGGACCTCACGAAGTCCCTTTGCCTCTTGATGAAATCCTAGCAACTGTAAGTTTGACGAGGCACTCGACTCTGGCCGCCATATATAGACACTGAATGCTTGTTGTCGAGCAAACATCAAAATGCACGCGCGGCTAAGATACAGGCCAGTAGTTCCGTAAGCATCGATGTACTTTTCAAAGACCTTTGGATTACGGCAATAATCAGCGAAGGCTGCTATGGCCTGTTGCTCCTCTTCTTGTTGGGCTAAAATATGATTTACTTGATCTTTTGGAGCGTTGGCCAACACCAGTCGTAACTGCGAGTCGAATTCTACCACCCCGCGTGAATCTCGCTCTACATTTTGCAATTCTTCTGGAAGATTCTTGAACGCTGCTGAAACTGACATTTGAAAAAGATCAGCCATCTCATAATGACGATTGATTATCTGCTCATCAAATGGGCCAGCCCCACGCCGTAACCCATCAGAGAGTAAAAATTCTTTAATATCTTCGGCTAATTCTTCACGACATTGACTGCTTTGGGCAAGGGGTTTCAATACCTCAATTAGCTCATAACGTGTTATACCTAAAACAGTTAAACCACACTGCCCATCACCGGCAACAATTCTCTCAAGAAAATACACTGGCTCCTGCTGACCAGGTTTCACGCCAATTAGGTTGTTCTTATTCACCGCAGCTTTATCTTGCATAGTATACCTTAATCCTATTTTGTTAAAAATTAATGCACAATTTTAACAGGGATGCATGCGATATTATGCCATCAATTTCACACCGAACTTGTGAGCAAATACTTACATACTGGCACGCTAAAAGCTTCACCAAAAGCGAGCCTTGCATCCAACCCATAGATATTGTAAAGTCGGCAGAACATGACATCTATAAGGTACATACATGAAAGCTAAGACATTCGGCAAAAATCAACCTTTAGAGCAATATCAAGAAGATTTCGATCTTTATAACCACCTACTTAAATTTAAGAATGACAATGCCTATCATTTTTTTGCAGCGCCAGGTTCCGGCAGTCCTCCTATAGAAATCTATCTTGAGGCCACCAATTTTTTACTTGAAGTCCCACCTCGTAATCCTGATTTTTCTGAGCTCTCTCTACCACTAAAACTGTACTTAGCTGAATCGGGCTATCAATTTGACCACTCAGCGCTTTGGCAAGCAAAAGGCAATTCTAAAAACTCACGACCTCACCCCTTTAGCAATAAACAGCGAAATGACCACCTCCTCTCTGACTTGCTAAATTCGGGACGCTATTCCTCTGTAATATGGAAATCGTTTCAACGTCTTTCCGAAGAAGAGCAACAAACCTACCTCGGTAGAAATCACAATTTAAGACGCTACAAAGAGCTACGCAGCCTCTTGGAATATGACACCTACCGCCCTGCAAAACATCAACGTCCTCAAATGGCGTTTATGTTTATTTTTCACTCAAACCCCACTTTTGTGACTAACCAGCTTGAACATAACCCGTCCCTACGTCGTAGTTTCTTCCACTTACTAACAGACACCCACTACTACGAATTTAAACCATTATTGAATATGATTGTTAACAACCCAGTATTAGCCAAAGATTTTGAAACTCTGCTTACTCAAAAATTAAATCCTGCACAACATGTCAACAAAAAGGACAAACCAAGTCCATTC
>JBGSSQ010000254.1:0-4496 GCA_041736975.1 Gammaproteobacteria bacterium | reverse complement strand
GAGAACGGTGCGCGGTCACTGTTTTCAGAAAATTTCTTAAGCAGTAATGATCCTATTGTGCATCCAACCAGTTTTATTACTGCAGCAACGGCTCAGCGATTAATTAAAAGTGGTATCGTTACCCATTTTACCAATCTCACTCAACAGCTTGATTATTTTTTCAATAAATTCAACTTGTTAGATCAACATGTGAGACAGCGTCTAGAAGTGATAGAAGACGATCAGGTGGAGATGAAAAATCAGATCGCTTCACTCAATAAGCAAATAAAGCAGCTTACAGATAACTATTTGCAATATTCAACCCCGGTTTTGCATGCCTCACCGCTGGCTGAGTATGGTATATGGATTATGGGTGGCAGTGTCTTGGCGTGTTTACTGGTGTTAATAGTAACGCTTTCACGGCGTCGTCAAACGCCTACAAAAGTTGAAATGGCCAGTGAAGATCAAACCATGATCAGAAAAATCACCCCAAGCAATGATTTGGATGCCATAGAAGACGAGTATGACTATTTAGGCAGCCAAGAAGGCATTGCGGCTAAGCTCGATCTTGCTAGAGCTTATATCGATATGGGTGACTCCACTCAGGCTATTAACGTGCTGAACGAAGTCATTTCTCATGGCAATCAAGAGCAGCAAATGATTGCTCGCCAAATTTTGTCCAACATTAACTTGGATACTGTCCATTAATGCCAAAGTATGCACTGGGTATTGAATATGATGGTACTCGTTACCATGGTTGGCAAACGCAAGAGGATGATGTACGCAGCATTCAGAGTGAGGTAGAGCTAGCTATATCGAAAGTGGCCAATTACCCCACCCCTGTGATTTGTGCTGGCCGTACTGACAAAGGTGTACATGCTGTAGGGCAAGTCGTCCATTTTGAAAGTGATGCCGATCGATCCCTAAAGAACTGGCTAATGGGCGTCAATACCGAATTGCCAGATGATATTGGTATTCAGTGGGTTCGAGAGGTCGGTGAGGACTTCCATGCGCGCTACTCAGCTATGGCAAGACGCTATCAATACATCATATTAAACAGGCCAGTTAGAAGTGCCTTATATCCCCATCGTATGACATGGAATTACCGACCATTGGACGCCAATAAAATGCATGAAGCTGGGCAGCATTTACTGGGGGAGCATGATTTTCAATCCTTTAGAGCAGCCGAATGCCAGTCTCGCACACCCGTTAGAGAGGTTATTGCCCTGAATGTTCATCGTCAAGGTGAATTGGTGCTAATTGATATTACCGCTAATGCCTTTTTACATCACATGGTGCGTAATATTGCCGGTGTATTAATGACTATAGGCGAGGGCAAACAACCCGCAGAGTGGGCCTTAGATGTTCTTAAGGCTAAAGATAGGACGGTAGCCTCGGCGACGGCTCACCCCCATGGCTTGTACTTGGTGCACGTCGATTATCCCTCTATCTACGGCCTACCAAGCTTCACTGGCCTACCTTTAATACTCAGTGCCTCCCGCTAAAGCAACGTCCGGCCCAGAGGCAATAGTGCCTCCTCATAGTTATTTTCCCTGTATCGCCACGCTTTGCTCGCGATGACGAGTTAAAATATGATAATCTGTTGCCATGGCTGCCACTGACAATGCATAATCATCACATCAGAGGCTGATCCTCTAGGCATGTTGTTAGTGGTTGGTGTTTTAAATCTTACAGAGCGGGATACCAGAATATGACCTGGTTTAAAAAATTATTGCCTTCAAAAATTGATTCTCCCAAAGGTGGGAAGAAAGGTGTACCTGAAGGTATTTGGAGTAAGTGCAATAAATGCGCTTCGACTTTGTATCGTGCAGAGCTTGAGCGAAATCTCAGTGTCTGTCCAAAATGTGGCTACCACGAGCGAATTTCTGGAAGGGCGCGTTTAGCCATCTTTTTAGATGACGGTTCCTTAGAAGAGATTGGCGCAGATGTGTTGGCTGTTGATTATTTAAAGTTTCGTGACACTAAAAAATACAAAGACCGACTAGTCGCTGCACAAAAGAAAACAGGCGAAAAAGAAGCACTTATTGTTTTAGCTGGGAATGTAAAGCAAATACCTGTAGTTGCTGCTGCTTTTGATTTCGACTTTATTGGTGGCTCAATGGGAGCGGCAGTTGGTGAACGTTTTGTGCTTGGAGTTCATATTGCTATTGAACGCAAAATCCCTTTTATTTGCTTTTCCACCAGCGGCGGTGCGAGGATGCAGGAGAGCATGATTTCATTAATGCAAATGAGCAAAACCAGTGCTGCATTAGCTAGACTTTCTGCTGCTAAATTGCCTTATATTTCTATTTTGCTCGACCCGACTACCGGTGGGGTATCAGCCAGTTTAGCGACCCTAGGGGATATCATCATTGCTGAGCCAGAAGCCTTAATTGGTTTTACCGGGCCGCGTGTAATCGAACAAACAGTACGTGAAAAATTACCCGAAGGTTTTCAACGTAGTGAGTTTTTACTGGAGCATGGTGCTATCGATATGATTGTTGATAGAAGGCAAATGCGCGCCACAGTGGCTCGTTTGTTATCAAAGTTAATGCATCTACCTGAACCCCAAAAGGAAGAAGAAAAAACCGAGAGCGTTTAGTAGAATGAAAAGGTGCTCAGATTTAGCGTCTTGGTTATCTTACATTTCAGAGCGACACACACCAGAGATTATTCTAGGCTTAGAACGCATTACGGGTGTCGCTGAACAATTAGGGCTTACCCATTTTCACTGTCCAGTGATAACCGTCGCTGGAACCAATGGAAAAGGCTCAACTGTTGCTTTTTTACAGCAGCTTTATTCTACTGCTGGCTATCGTGTGGGTGCATATTTTTCACCTCATCTTCACCATTTTACCGAGCGGGTGATGATCAATAATCAGCCGGTCAAAGAAGCGGTATTGTGTGAGGCTTTTGAGGTTATTTATACTGCTTGTAAAGATATTGCCATTACCTTCTTTGAGTTTATTACCTTGGCCGCGCTTTTAGTATTTAAAAACAGTGATTTAGATGTACTTATTTTAGAGGTTGGTTTGGGTGGTCGGTTAGATGCGGTAAATTGTGTGCATAACAATTTGGCTATTCTTACCCAAATTGAATTAGATCATTGTGATCGATTAGGTTATGACCGAGACTCGATTGGTAAGGAAAAAGCCGGCATTTTCAGAAAAAATGCAATCGCAATTTGTGGTGACCTACAGCCACCTAACAGTGTGCTTACCTTCGCCAAATCATTACCTTGCACCATGCTGTGTGTAGGAGACTATTTTAATTATAGCAATGAGGGAGCGGAGTGGTCTTGGTGGACTCGTGAGGCGCGCTTTAACAATTTACCTCGCCCTAAACTACCTTTGCTCAGTGCAGCGTGTGCTATTATGGCAACTCAGCAATTAATGGCATTATTACCAGTCACCCGCAATCACCTTGGTGACGCACTCAAAAACACATACCTCCCCGGACGTTTCGAAGTCATACAATCTATTTGCCCCGTCATATTGGATGTGGCACATAACGCTGCGTCTGCTGATTTATTAGCTCAGCAGTTGCTGGATTTTCCCGATACGGGTAAAACCTATGCGATTTTCAGCTTGCTGGCGGATAAAGATTGTGATGCTGTGCTTGGGCCTTTGGGGGGGCTTGTTGATGAGTGGCATGTGTTACAATTAGACGTTCCTCGTGCTGCCAACGCTGACGAAATTGTGCAACGAATCAAAGCGCTTTTTAATCAATCCTGTTATAATCACCCCGACATCGCTATAATGTGGCGCACCTTAAGTAAGGTACTACAGCCACAAGATCGCGTGGTAGTTTACGGTTCTTTTTATACAGTTGCTGCGGTACAAAAGATTGTTGTTGCTCCTGCTGCAGCTCACTCTTGATGTGCTAAACTAAGGAATAGTCATGGAATTGAAACAACGCATTATTGGCATAGTCGTTTTATTGGCGCTAGGTGTTATTACTGTGCCCTTCCTATTTGATAGTGAAGTCGTGCTACCTGTACCCGGGCATATCCTCACATCGGATGCTTCAAAAACACTTCCTAAACCTAAAATTTTACAACCCCAAGCAACTGAAGCGGTCGCTTACCAAGCGCCTGCTATTAAACCTGCGGTTATTACCCCTTCGTCCAATAAACTATTAGATTCTAGCCAAGAACTGCCTGCCGTAGTCGTCAATACCGACGAACAAGACACCAGTGAAAACCAAGATCAACCTAATGAGCCTTCATCAGCTGAAGTAGCAACAGACACTGCTGAAGATCTCAGTCTCTCTCAACAAGCTCAGATTGAATCAGCGGCAAGTCATATTGCCGCCGCTCAGGACATTACTGTTGACAAAACAACGCAACACAAAAATATTTTCATTATCAAAGACAGTGAAAAATCAAGACACCAAAAGGCCGAAATGGCTAACTTGCACAAGCACCCTGAAAAAGCAGTAGCAACAAATGCTCAGCATAAGGAACAGGCTGCCGATAAAGAAACGTTGACTATGGTTCAACCCGGTCGTCAAGAGTT
>JBGSSQ010000234.1:0-4319 GCA_041736975.1 Gammaproteobacteria bacterium | reverse complement strand
CCCGCGACAAGACTTGATTACGTACAACACTTTCCCTATGGCAGCAGCCTTTATCCTGTGCTGAATTATTTTAACCAGGCTATGACTCAATACTGCGACCAATTACATAAAACAGCCCCTAATGAAGCCTGGCCTTTGATGTCGTCGTACCTCCAGAAAATGGAAGAATATGCCACTAGGCATCAACAGGCCCTAGAGGCACAGCCTGAATGGCATGCTAAGCTAAGACTGAGCTTCATTCGAACAGCAGCCTATGCAGTCCTGCTCTCTGAGGACGCACTACCACACTTATTTAAACACTTTGATGCATTACGTAGCATCCGCTCTAACATCGACATCGCCAGTGTACGAAAATACCTTGCAACCATCTGTAACGATGAAAGATTGCCGCCCATACTGCACTTTTTAGCAGAAACAAGAGGATCTGATCTCATACCAATACTAAAAGCTAACACCTTTACCAATAACATTAACCACGTTTTACGCGAGACCTTATCAACAGTCGAAGTTAATGAAGAAAAACACGAAGAAATCCTGCAGTCCATTAAAAAGAACTACTTTTCAAAATTGGCCCAGAACTGGGATCCTAATGAAACCGCCAACGATGATACAGATGATGTTTTACTACTCTTGCAAGATTTAGTTATTGTCGGTACACAGCCCAAAAAAGACACCAACTCTCCTGAAATACCTAGAGATATCGTTGCTGAACTATTCGGACTTGCTCTGGAGCTGCCCGATCACACACAGGAAATTTTAAAAAATAGACCAGCTTTAGCCCACATTTTTTCCTATTCCATCCCTCATATTATACTTGATGCTATAATAGAACGCCCTGTTGGATTAAAGCTAGCTTACCGACAGCTTGACAACGACCAGCTTTACAAGATCGAGAAGACCTCTAAAGTTTTATTATCGGAAAACATTGATAATCTTTCTAGCATGATCGCTAGTTTTCTACTAACTTACAGCCCTCCAAGCGAACTTTTGAATCAATTTATTCGTTTTCACCATAGCAAGTCTCAGTTTAAACTTCCTGTTTGTGACCATCTCTATTCTGCCCTAATGGAGCCACAAACAATGCTAGAAACTAGAGAGGATTTTCTCTTCAGAAAAACGTCAATCGTGTTTGTACACCAGATACTCGGCTTTAGAGAACATGAGTGTTGGGCTCATTGGGTAAAATTAATGTATGAAATACAAGATTTTCTGCCACCATCAATGCCACGAATCAAACTGAGCATACCACTTGAAAAAGAATTTAAACTGAACCCCGAAGGATACTTAAGGCGTCCTAACTCAGCAAATGCCATTCTATATTTTAAAGCCAGGTGCCAAATGGCACATATGCTGGTCCAGTTTGTTGAGCATGAAAGAAACGGACAAATTAGCCCAGTAAAATTTTGTGCACAAACCGTTTTTGACTTTAGAAAGGAATTAGTCAAGGATGCTATATGCTTTTTAGTATCCCCCATGGTTGTTCAAAATAAAGTGATCCAATCAACGATTATCGACTGCCTACCCATAATTAACCCTTTGGTTGGTGAGAGTATGAATAGATATATTTACAACTATTCATTAGGTTTTGATGGTCAAAGAACCGATTCAGCATCTAGATGGCAAGAATTGATCCAACCTTCTGATGAGCTACTTGATGGGCTACAGACAGAAACTAATCTAGACACCAAAACACTACGCCATAATTATCTATTAGCGTTAATCCAGCATTTTGGAGACGTGAACACGGGAGCGCTTGATAAACCTATGACACTGAGCACTATGGTTTTCGCTGAAACAACCTTGCTTAAAGGTCTATTAGATAATAAACAAATTGATGATGTAGCAAAACTGCTGTGCAGTTATAAAGAGATTATTTTAAAATATGACAGACAACGATTGTCTATATTAAATTTTAAATTCATGTACTTATCAGCCATTGAGGCGGGGCAGACATAGCATTTTTGAACAGACTGGTTGACTTAGGCTTCTCGGTGGGAGATCTGACTAAAGAGGATGTGAAAGAGGCCTGTGGCGGCGAGGAAACCCATACTTACTTTTACATCTTGCAGGTCATCAAAAGCCAGCAATTAAAGAATGCGGCAGTTGATCAGGGTGTTAATATTAAAGCACTTGGATTATTTGATGGGCATGAGGATAGTAGTGAAGAAGAAAATGATAGCAAAACACCGACAATAGTGCTCAAGCTGTGGTAACAGTTCTGACTATACTATAGGATCAGCCGCATCAATTGGGTAACCGTTAACAAGGAGTACATCAGTGAACCAAAATATGGTCCTAGGCATTTGCGGAGGCATCGCCGCCTACAAAAGCCCGGAGATTATCCGTGAACTTCGCCGAAAAGGTGCTGATGTGCGCGTGGTGATGACAGAAGGCGCCAATGCTTTTGTCACTCCCTTAACCTTGCAAGCGCTCTCTCAGCACTCTGTACACCAAACCCATCTAGACGATCAGCAAGAAGCGGCCATGTCGCATATAGAATTGGCGCGTTGGGCCCAGTGGGTCTTGATTGCTCCGGCAACTGCACAGTGCATCGCCAAACTCGCTCACGGACTCGCCGATGATTTACTCTCAACTTTATGCCTAGCCACCCGGGCTCCGATTCTAATAGCACCGGCAATGAACCAGCAGATGTGGCAGCATCCAGCCACTCAAGCGAATATGGCACAACTGAAGGCACGAGGACTGCATATCCTGGGACCAGGCGTTGGTGAACAAGCCTGTGGCGAATTCGGCCCTGGCAGAATGCTGGAACCTGCAGAGCTAGTCGCTAGCTTACAAGCGCTCATTACCCCACCCTATTTAAAAGAACACAAAGTACTGATAACAGCAGGCCCTACCCAGGAACCCATAGACCCGGTGCGATTTATTAGCAACCACAGCAGTGGCAAAATGGGCTATGCCTTGGCAGCAGCGGCTCAACGTGCTGGTGCAGAAGTGACCCTGATCAGCGGTCCCACCGCGCTTCCCTGCCCTGCTGGGGTACAGCGAATCTCGGTAAACACTGCCCAAGAAATGTACAATGCAGTTCAACAGAATATAGCCGGGCAATCCATTTTCATCAGTACTGCAGCGGTAACCGACTACCGCCCAGCGCACCCTTCAGAACAAAAACTCAAAACTAAAATCGACGCGCTACAGCTGGATTGCGTTAAAAATCCGGATATCTTAGCCTCCACTGTTCAAGACTATCCCGAGCTCTTCACAGTAGGATTTTCAGCTGAAACTACCGATCTCATCACTAACGCACGCAATAAATTGGCACACAAGCAGTGCAACCTCATCATCGCTAACCAGGTATCGGGAGCTGACAGTGCCTTTGGCAGTGATCATAATCAAGTCACCGTACTCAGCAAAAATCAGTCCTGGGAATTTGAAAAACAACCCAAAGATAACCTTGCCCCACAGCTCATTAAACTGATTACCAGGCAAATGAATGACGCCCCGTCATCGCGAAGCCCCTTGTCATCGCCAGCGCAGCACACAGCATCGTGAACGCAGCGCTCACAAAGACGTAAATAGCCCTTCCTTTATTTATTAGTTGATTTCAGGGAACATATCATAGATCATCTCCATCTTTGGGCAATAAGGAACAGGGGGTAGCATGACACAGCCACTGGTCCAACTACGCGGCATTTGCAAGGCGTACAGTGATCATCAAACATTAGCCGATATTGATTTAAATGTTGAAAACGGCGAATTTCTGACGTTGCTCGGCCCATCAGGGTGTGGTAAAACAACACTGCTGCGCATTTTAGCAGGCTTTGTGACACCCGATACGGGACATGTGTTGCTCAACGGCAACGACATCACACAGTTGCCTCCAGAAAAGCGTCCCATTAATATGGTGTTTCAAAATTACGCCTTATTCCCTCATATGAATGTTTTTGACAATGTAGCTTTTGGACTACGCTGCCAAAACATCGGTGAAGCCGAAGTCACCAAACGCGTTGAAGATGCTCTGGCTATGGTACGCTTATCCACTTTTTCGCACCGTAAACCGGCTAATCTTAGCGGCGGCCAACAACAACGCGTCGCCATTGCCCGTGCCGTGATCAACCGTCCCGTGCTGTTACTTTTGGATGAACCCCTCAGTGCCCTCGACTACAGTTTACGTAAAACCATGCGTATAGAGCTCAAACATCTACAACGGGAACTGGGCATCACCTTTATGTTCATTACCCATGACCAAGAAGAAGCCCTGTCACTCTCAGATCGAATTGCCATTATCAATAATGGTCGAATTGAACAAGTCGACACCGCGCGTAAAGTCTACGAAGAGCCTAAAACTTTATTCACGG
>JBGSSQ010000225.1:0-5233 GCA_041736975.1 Gammaproteobacteria bacterium | reverse complement strand
GTGCTCACCGCACCCATATCCGCGCGTCCCTGCAGCTGTGGTTTTAACACGGCCATTACCTTCCCCATATCTTGAATGCCAGCAGCCCCTGATTCACTAATAGCCGCTCGAATCAGCGTTTCAATTTCGGATTCATCGAGCTGGGGTGGTAAATACTGAGTTAATATACTGAGCTCGTAACTTTCTTGCTTCGCTAGGTCTTCACGCCCGGCATTTTCAAACTGCTCTTTGCTATCGCGACGTTGTTTAATCAGTTTATTGATGATCCCCATCACATGGTCGTCATCTAATTCTACACGTGCTTCGCCTTCAGCTGTTTTGGTATCAACTTCTACTTGTTTAATGGCAGCAAGTAGAAAGCGGATTACCGCAAGTTTCTCAGATTCTTTAGCGCGCATCGCCGTTTTCATGTCATCGGTGATGCGCTCTTTGAGGGATAACTCAGCCATATGTTGCTCTACGCTTCTTCATCAGAAGTAATAGTTGCAGGTGTTATGTTTAGCTGTGTATTTGCAGCTAGAGCATCAGCAGTTTTAGCTGGTATGAAGCGTCGAGTGCGGGTGCGATCTAAGACTTCTTGCTCTTTAGCGAGGCGTTTCAAATGGCGCTTACGAGCCGCTGAACCTTTGCGTTTGCGCTCCCAGGTAGGCTTTTCATAGAATTCTAGAGCACGCATGCGGCTCATGATTCCAGCCTTTTCGCAGGAACGTTTAAAAGCGCGTAGTGCGCGGTCAAAGGAATCGTTATCTCTTACTATTACCATTGGCATTGTTAAGTTCACCCTCACAGAACAGTTATTGTCAGCTCCCAAAAAAGGAAGCGCTTAAAAACAGATAATCATAAGTCGGATTTGCAGTAAATGCAACCTTGTTCTCACCAAAAGTAACGAAAGTCATGTTATGGTAATGGTTACCTTAAAGAGGGGGCGTGTATTTTTCAGTAAAGTCTTGCTCTAGTTCTCATAGGTTGTATTAGCCAGTAGTGTCCCTCAAGCTTTAGCCACAACATGCTGTGCGTTATTCTTAAAATTTGCAGAATGTTACCATATATGCTATCATAAGAGTATGAGATGGGAGATCAACTATTACAATAGGGCTGTTTTTGAGGAAGTCCAGAGGTTTCCTAAAAAGCTTATATTAAGAAATCTCAGGCGATCCCTAAAAAGGAATTGGATGTTGCTAGAAAACGTTTGAAAGATTTGAAGGAGGAGAAGTGAAATGGTAACGCGATCAACACAGTGGCACAAGCAACTCGAAAAAAAGGTGCTTAATGATCCAGAGATGCGCTTTGAATACGAGACCTATAAGGGGCAGTTAGAGTTGGCTGAAAAAATGAAAAAAGCTCGGATTAAGGCACATTTAACACAGGAAAATGTCGCTGAAAAAATGGAGACACAAAAAACAGTTATTGCACGTTTAGAAGCTGCTGGTGGAAAAGGGCGTCATTCCCCATCATTTTCTACTCTAAGTAAATATGCTGCTGCCATAGGGTGTAAGTTGGAAATCAAGCTGGTACCCAAACGTAAGCAGCATCACCACCATACAGATTAATTAATGAGATTGTGGCACTAAAGCGGTTCTTCACTTTGGTTTTTAGGTGTGCGTAATTTGACTACACGCCCGGTGCCATGGATTTTGACCTCGCAGATCAGATCGGGCTGAGGTAGCAGGTCTAGTGCGCGTTCTGGCCATTCAATGAGGCCGATGATGTCTTCGGTGAAGTAGTCTCGTAGCCCAATAAATTCAATTTCTTCTGCGCTGTGTAAGCGGTATAGGTCAACATGGAAAATTTTTTGGTTGTTGATTTCGTAGGATTCTATGAGTGTGAAGGTGGGGCTGCGGACGGGGCCTTGGTGGCCGAGGGCGCGTAAAAAACCTCGTGTGAGTGTGGTTTTGCCAGCGCCTAATTCACCTTGTAAATAAATGATACAAGGGGCTTTAACCAAGGTCGCTAGTTCGGCGGCAAACCTGCTGGTTGCCGCCTCATCATCGAGAGTTATTTCTCTATTTAAATCAATCAATTGACCTTGCTCTTTAATGTTGTTTATTGAGTATTTTGGGCGTCATGGGCAGCAGGGATCGCTGTATTTTGAGGGAGGCTTGCCATTAACTACCCCACGTAATTTTTTTACCACATCCATGGCGAGTAATCCACGTTCACCGCCTTCTTGAGCCGCGCGATCGGCCGCTGTGCTGTGAAGTAATACACCGAGGCGCGCCGCTTCGGACAGGCTCAAGCCTTGTGCGATTAAACCGCCGAGTACACCGCTGAGTACATCACCCATGCCTCCACTGGCCATTCCGGGGTTTCCACTGGCGCACACGGCGATGGGTTGAATACCGTCATTAATCAAGGTGCCGGCACCTTTAAGGATAGCAATGCCACCGTAGTAATCTCTTAAGTTTTTTACGGCGGTGAAGCGGTCATCTTGAATAGTGTCTGAGTCGGTGCTTAATAGGTGGGCAGCTTCTCCTGGATGAGGTGTTAAAATCCATTGGTGCTGGTGGACATTCTTGTTCCCCAGAAAATACAGCGCATCAGCGTCCACCACCATAGGGAGTGAGTGGTTTAGTAGTTCTAGCCAGAGGGATTCTCCCCAAGATTGTCGACCTAGACCTGGCCCTATTACCACGACGGTGGCCTTTTCAAGTAATGGTCGGATGTCCTTCGCGCGTTTTATCGGGTGACACATCAATTCGGGGCGTGAGCTAGCGATGGTTTCTGCATGGTCAGGTCGGGTTGCGATGCTGATTAACCCTGCGCCAGTTCTGGCAGCGGCTTCAGCGGCCATGCGAACAGCCCCTGCCATGCCGCAATCACCGCCAATGACTAAAACATGCCCGAAATCACCCTTATGAGCTGATTTTGAGCGGTGGGGCAAAAACGGACAGAAATCATTGGCTGATAATAGCTCTGACGGTGGGACAATATTGTCCAGAAGATTTTTGGCAATACCTAAGGAGTCATGAAACACTTTTCCAGCCACAGCAACCCCTTCGCTGGTAAACAAGCCTGGTTTTAGACCTATGAAGGTTTCGGTGGCAGTTGCGCGTACCACAGCACCTGAGTGAGCGCCGGTATCAGCATTTAATCCTGATGGCACATCAAGGGCTAAAATAGGTTTTTTAGAATGATTTAACAAGTCGATGGCGCTAATGTAAGGTTCTCGAACGGGACCCTCGAGGCCAATTCCCAAAAGTGCATCCACAAAAACATCGGCCTCATCATGTAAGGCGCCAGAGTAGGGCTTTACCTCAACCCCAGCATGCACGCATGTATGCCATGCCCAGGCAGCGGTTTCAGGTAAATCATCGGTGTTGCCAATGGAATAAACCACCACATCAAGACCAGCATGTTGGGCTAATTTAGCCACCACATAACCATCACCGCCATTATTGCCATGCCCGGCAAATATCACAATACGCTTGGCCTCTGGCCACTGTTTATAAAGTCTTTGAAATGCGGCAGTACCGGCATGTACCATCAAATCTGTGGACGTCATGCCATCAGCTATGGCTGCTTTTTCTATAGATCTGATTTGCTCAATGGAATATAACGGATCCGTCGCGGTCATAAGTGTCTCCTTAAATGAATGACGGCATCATAACACATATCAAATTCTGCGCCACTCCGTCGTTGAGAGTGCCCGCCTGCCCTCGTCGATGCAAGTGTAACGAAGCAATCCAGCGCGCAAGTTGCGCTTTGCTCATTAATCAGGGATCATTCCCCTTTTTTAAGCTAGGTGAATCAATGGTTTCAATATCAGCTTTATTAACGGATCAATACGAACTGGTGATGGCGCAAGGCTATTGGCAGCTAGAGATGGCTGAGCAAGAGGCCGTGTTTTATTTAGGGTATAGAAGTAATCCTTTTGGGGGCGACTATGTAATTGCCTGCGGTTTGGCAGAGATTATTAAATATCTTGTCAATTACCGTTTTTCTGAATCGGATATCGCTTATTTGCAAGGCCTACACTCCTCAGATGGTGAGCCGACTTTCTCGCCTAAATTTTTGCAATACCTCAGCGAATTAAAATTCACTTGCAGTGTTGATGCTGTACCCGAAGGCACCTTGGTTCAACCTAAAGAACCTTTGCTTCGCATTCAAGGCCCCTTGTTGCAATGTCAAATTTTAGAAACCGCTTTGATTAACTTCATGAATTTTGCAAGCTTAATCGCCACAAAAGCCAGCCGTGTTTATTTGGCTGCGCAGGGCGATGAAACCATGGAATTTGGCTTAAGGCGAGCCCAGGGGCCAGATGGTGGTGTCACTGCCAGTCGTGCGGCATTTATTGGTGGCTGTGACAGCACGTCTAATCTTTTAGCCGGCAAAATGTACAGCATACCGATTCGAGGCACACAGGCTCACAGTTGGATTATGGCTTTTCCTAGTGAGCTGGAAGCCTTCCGTGCGTTTGCTAAAACAATGAAAGATAAGACCGTTTTGTTGGTCGATACCTACGATACCATCACGGGTGTTAACAATGCGATTAAAGTAGGCCACGAGCTGGGCAGTGAAGGCTATGATTTAGCGGCAGTGCGATTGGATTCAGGGGATTTGGTGGCTTTAAGTAAAATAACGCGTCAGATGTTAGATGAAGCGGGTTTTACTAACACACGTATTGTTGCCAGTGGTGATTTAGATGAATACACCATTCGTGAAATGAAGGAGAGCGGGGCGGCAATCAATGCCTGGGGTGTGGGAACGCGTTTAGTGACTGCTTACGATCAACCGGCGCTTAATACTATCTACAAATTGGCTGCTATTAAAAATGACCGCGGTGATTGGGATTATAAGCTTAAAATTTCCGATGCGGTGAAAAAAACCACTTTAGCAGGGATTCATCAGGTGCGTCGTTATTCAACGCATGAAAAATTTATGGGTGATTGTGTTTATGATATTGAGCTGGGGATTACTGATGAGTTTTTGCCTGGTGCTGAGCAATATGAAGATTTGTTGGTGCCGATTTTTAAGAACGGTGAGTTGGTTTATGAGCAGCCTAGTATTGTTGCTATGCAGGCTCGGACTCGTTTGCAGTTGAAGATGTTTTTGGCTGGGGATGTGGAGTATCCTGTGGCGTTAGAGGGTAACCTTATGAAATTGCAGGAAAAATTGGGTGCTAAGGTTGAGTGATCCGCTTCGGTTGTTGGCTGCCTCGTTCTTTGCCGCTTAGTCCTTAGTGGCTTAGCCTTTTGCTGCCTCTCAGGCGGGGGAACATTGACCTTTACAAGAC
>JBGSSQ010000200.1:0-5525 GCA_041736975.1 Gammaproteobacteria bacterium | reverse complement strand
ACGTGGGTTTGTTTCTAAATATCCCAAGGCCTTCCTCACGGCTTTGAATCGCTTTGTCAGCGCTTTACTATTCTCAATGTGATTAAAGTCCGCAATTGCTTCATCGGTAAATAATAACTTGAATGTCATTATTCAATTTCGTCATCAGCATATTTGGCGAAGCTTCCTTTATGGGTGAGGCGACCGGCAGCAGCATCTTTTAAGCCGCGTTTAACTTTGCTCAGTGCTAACTTATTATCATACAGCCATTTCTCTCTTGCTGGCATTTCAATAAAAGGTTCTAAAATGAGTTTGTGATCTTTTGTTTCAGTAATAGTATAGCTACTTACGCCGTCAGCTATGTGGCCTAAGGTAATCCTACCTTTAGAGTCTGGTCTAACGATTTTGTGTATCATAATATTACCTCATTCAAAGTATACTGATCTAAATCTAAGTATAGGCTAAAGTGGGCAATATTGCAAGTGGGTATGAGTATAAGTGGGTGAGCGGGTAATTGATGTTATGGGTATTGTGCTCACCTGTGTATTCCTCGGGTGTTGGGTTGAGGCTGGGTTGAAATGTTTAATCAAGGGTCCTTGTGGCTGCTGTTCATCTCTTCTATAGTTTTTTATGTATCTTTTAGAGAAAGGTAGGGGGGGGGCTCTGAATTGCATCAGGAGCTTGTGGCGGTAAGTGTTCCCCATGCCTTCTGGTGCGATCATTAAGCGAGCACGCCAATCCAGCACGGGATAGCAATATCCAAATCAAAGTATCCCCCGATCATCTAGCGATTATGCCTAGCCTTTTTGTATCTCGGCATTAATCTCATCCAATAAACCGGAAGATCCTAAACGGAAATGATCAGCATTGATCCACTCTGCGCCTAGTATGTCAGTCGCTATTTGTCTGTAATCATTGGCGGCATCAATGGTGCGTACGCCACCAGAAGCTTTAAAGCCTACATTTTGATTAGTGTCGCGAATGGCGGTTAACATGGCTTTGGCTGCGCTGGGAGTGGCGCCGATGCTAATTTTACCTGTGGATGTTTTGATGAAATCAGCGCCCGCTTTGATTGCTAAAATGCTAGCGTGGTGGATTGTGTCAGTGGTCAGCAAGGCGCCTGTTTCTAAAATCACCTTAAGCGGAATGCGGTCGCCGCAGGCTTGTTTGCATGATTGCACAAATTCAAAAACGAAATCGTCATCGCCGGCTAAAAAACGTCTCCAGGGCAAAACAACGTCAATTTCGTCAGCGCCTAGAGCAATGGAGCGAGCGATGTCCGCTGTTGTTGCGTTAATGTCATCTCCGCCTTCTGGGAAGTTGGCCACGGTGGCAATCTTCACGGCATCACCTAGAGACGCTTTAACCACAGGAACAAAGCGCTGGAAAACACAGACGCAAGCAACAGCGCCTTGAGGAGTAACTGCTTTCTGGCAAAGTGCGCGAACAGACTCGTCGGTATCGGTATCGCTGAGCGTGGTGAGATCAATTAAGCCAATAAGTTGGGTTAAGGTGTTGTTATCAAGTTCAAGCTGGGACACTGAGATTCTCCATAAAGGTTTTTAACAAACGTAATAGATCGGCGGCTGCCTGTTGGGCAATGATCAAAACGTTGTCATGATTGAGTTTTTCATCACTCATGCCGCAGGCCATGTTGGTGATGGTGGAAATAGCGGCGACTTTTAAACCGGCGTGGCAGGCAACAATCACTTCTGGAATTGTTGACATGCCCACTGCATTAGCACCTAACATGGTGTAAGCACGGATTTCTGCGGGTGTCTCGTAGGATGGCCCTGAGACCCCAAGATAAACACCTTCAGTTAAAGGAATATTGAGTTCTTTGGCGGCAGCAAGAATTTGCTGGCGTAAATTGGCATTGTAAGCATCGTCCATCGCCGGAAATCGAGGGCCGAATTGGTCATCATTATGGCCAGTCAATGGGTTTTTAAAAAAGAAATTAATGTGGTCTTTAATTAACAGGAGTCTGCCTGGTGGCACATCTTTATTGGTAGAGGCGGCGGCATTGGTTAAGACCACCATTTCGCAACCTAGGGCTTTTAAGGTGCGCATAGGAATACGCATGGCTTTATCGTCATTACCTTCATAGTAGTGGGGGCGTCCGCGTAAGCATGCCACTGGGACACCAAATAAATAGCCTAAAGTGAGAGTGCCCGAATGCCCTTTGACATTGCTGTGGCCAAAGCCGGTCAATTCTGTAAATTTAAAATGATGAGCTTGTTCAATTTGATCCGCCAGTGATCCCATGCCAGAGCCCAACACTAAACCTAATTTAGGTGTGAAGGAATTTTCGATTTTACTTTGAATGGTGTGAATGTTTTTGGCAATGTCGCTATCAGTATAAGTGGTCACAGGTTTGCTCCGAGATTTTGTTGATTAAAAGGTTGGGGTAATAAATCACCTAAACGCACTGTTTGGTGTTCGCCATTGACGTTGGCCATATGAACTAGAGTATCAGGGCTAGCAAATTCCGCTAAACGCTGACGACAGGCACCGCAAGGTGAGCACAGATCATTGGTAGAGCAGGCCACCGCGACCTCGGCAATTTGTTGGTTGCCGGCGCTGATGAGTGCGGCAATGGCGGAAGCTTCTGCGCACAGGGTAAGCCCGTAGGAAACGTTTTCAATATTGCAGCCGGTAAAGAACTCGTCGTTAGCGGTGCGTAGGCAAGCGCCTACCTGGAATTGTGAGTAGGGCGAATAGGCATTCAGCATTACCGCCTTAGCCATGTGAACCATATGTTCTCGAGTATTCATACTACCAGTACCCCAACAAAATTGTTATTATACCCTAGGGTTTGAAGGGAAACAAATAATCAGTTTCTTCAGCCGCAGCCTTTGTGTACTAATTAATTAGGAGATAATGATGAAAAGGATTTCTACAGTATTAACATCCGCGCTGGTTGCTGCGGTGGGCCTTGGTTTGGTTGCTGATGCTTCTGCAGGATCGCCTAAGTCTGAAAAATGTTATGGCATCTCTAAAATTGGCAAAAATGATTGTGGCACCTCAAAACACGCTTGCGCGGCAGCTGCGAAAGTCGATAGTGATCCTGAGGAATGGTTATTTGTACCTAAGGGCACCTGCGAAAAAATTGTGGGCGGAAGTCTTAAGCCAGCAGGTAATGATAAAGATAAAAAATAGTTGATGGCCAATGTTATTTGCGAAAGACCAATACACGGTGTAGGTATTGGTCTTCGCGACCCTCACATTCAGCAAATCTTGACTGAGTGGCCAAAAATTCCTTGGTTTGAAGCGCTATCTGATAACTATCTTCACCCAGGTGGCATGCCCCAAGAACGACTCATCAAGATTCGCGAGCATTATCCTTTGGTGTTACATGGTGTGAATCTGTCGATTGGCGCAGAGGAGCCGCTGAATCAAACGTATTTGAAAAAACTAAAGGCATTGATTGATCTTATTGAGCCTGCGTGGGTGTCAGATCATCTATGCTGGGTGTCTGATGAACGGCAATATTTTCATGAGCTGTTACCGCTTTGTTTTACTCAAGAAAAAGTGATGGCAATTATTGATAGAGTCAAAAAAGTTCAAGATTACCTGGGGCGACAAATTCTTTTAGAAAACATTTCTACTTATTTTACTTTTGCAGCTGATGACATGAATGAGTGGGAGTTTTTGCAGCAAGTAGCTGAAGGCTCTGATTGTCTAATCTTGTTAGACGTCAATAATATGTATGTTAATAGTTACAACCATCGAACTGATCCATTGGTGTGTTTAAATGTGTTGGACAAGCGACGTATTAAGCAATTTCATTTGGCTGGATTTGAAGATTGCTTAACGCATTTACTCGATACGCACGGTGCTCCTGTTTCTTCACATGTTTGGGAGTTGTACCAAAAAATGTTAGCGCACTACGGTGCAGTTCCCACTTTAATTGAATGGGATACCAACATTCCCAGTTTAGCCGAGGTGGTTGAGCAAGCAGATAAAGCGTCTGCCTTCATGGTGGAGTGTATAAATGCCTAAAACACCCCTCGCGCGTATTGCTGAATCACTCTGGGGCGATGCGGATGAAAACGCAGTGAGCTCTATTATCAAGGGGGATGATAGACTCACTAGTGAGCAGCGTTTATCTATTTATCAAGGCAGCGTGCGCTCCATTTTAATTAATACGCTAAAATCAACATTTCCTGTTTGTGAGCAGTTGGTGGGGAGTGAATTTTTTAACGCGATGGCAGCGCGTTTCATTAAGGATAAACCCTCTATTGATTTTGATTTGGATGCCTATGGTGAGGGGTTTGCAGATTTTATACTCAGCTTTTCCCCTGCAAAACAAATCCCCTATTTGGCCGATGTGGCACGTCTAGAGTGGTATTGGCAACAAGCTATTTTAGCTCCAGTTAGCGAGCCTATTGATGTTGTCATATTAAATGAAAGTATCATGGATTCTCATTGTCATGAGACGATTTTTAAACCGCCAAAATATATTGCTTATTTAGCATCGTCTTACCCCATTAATAAAATTTGGGCAATGCACCAAAAAGAGGATGCGGAGTTGGTGAGTCTTGATGAGGGTGGTGTGCAGTTAGTGATTTTCAGAACGTCTATACCATTGATTATATCACTGACCCCGGAGCAATGGCATTTAATGAATGCCTTGCGCCGAGGTCTTTGTTTCGAAGCGCTACTGTGTGACTTCGAACAGTGTTACTCAGCGGATAAATTCGCTGATAATTTTGCTAGCCTATGTAAACAAGGATTAATTACTCAAGATCCTCAACAGACTTTCCATTCGCGCTAACGTGCGCAGCCTGCAAAGTTTCCCCTGATTGTACTTCTATAAAGGATACCAAAGACCCTATGGCGAGTTCGTTGAATGGTGGGTTTTGAAGGTTGGATTCATGAAAATAATATTCGTTGCCTTCTGGTGTGCGGATAAACCCGTAGTCGCTGAAAAGCCTATCAATAGAGCCATTTTTCATCTCAAAGTGAGTCTTAACTTCTCCACGCAGTTTTTGTGAATACGTTTCTAATTGCCTGTACATGGCTTGAAAAGCATCGCGGATGGCTACATAAAGATCTTCATCAGGTTGTTTGCTGACATTTAAGACTTTTCCAGGCACGTTGACTTCTATGCGAACATTGTAAAGATTGCCATGATGTTTATGTTTGGTTGGTGTTTCAATCACTACCTGACAGCTTTCTATGCGATCATAATATTGGGTCAATTTATCAGCTTTCATGCGAATTTTTTCTTCAATCGCAGGGGTTGTTTCAATCTCGCGAGCGGTAATTTCTAAGGGCATTGTCATGATATTCTCCTTGGTGTTTAAGCGGAAATAACTTTAGGACTGACGAGTCTAGAAAAATCATCGTAAGTCATTTTAATAAGCTCAGAATGGGTGCCAGCATTAAAAATAATTTCATCCTTGCTGGAAAGACTATCAGCAATATAGACTGCCATACCGTAGATGTTGCCGAAAGGGGGCATGGCACCGAGTTCACATTCAGGAAAACGTTGCTGAAATTCGCTTTCGCTGGCTAGTTCTATATCTTTGGAGTGGGTGATC
>JBGSSQ010000191.1:0-3098 GCA_041736975.1 Gammaproteobacteria bacterium | reverse complement strand
GAAGTCATTCGATTTCTCAACAATCCTAATACTTTTGTCATTATCGGCCTTCATACTAGGTAAGCGATTTGGAAATCGCATCCCAGAATTTACGATATGTTCAGCTACATTGCTATCTAAAATCTGATAAACAAAACGCTCAGGAAGATTGTAGACACCATTATTTTTTTCCCTATAAAGCCACTCTGGAAATCTTGCTTCGACGATAAAGCCACGATTATCTGCCACTTTAAATGCTGTGTCGTTACTATAGCTTTGAGTAAATTCAACACGGGTTATTATTGGCTGGTGCTTTTTTGCAAGCTCCATAAAGTAATTATATAATCGCGTAGCATGCCCCTGTCGCAAGTGATGTTCATCGACCCCCATTGAATAGAAACCAACACAGTGTTGATTCAAAGGCTCCTTACCAAAGCCTATGCGACGCACTGCAACTACCTTACCATCATGATCATCAACGACAACATAAATTTCAGTATCTTGTAAAAATTGCTCATAAAGAGGCCTGAATTCCTTGGCATCCATTTTTCCAAATGACATCCATTTTATAACATGAGGCTGCATCCAAATACGATGAATTGCCTCATAGTCATTCACTTCTGCGCGCCTAATGTGGTACATAACATCCCCCTTGATCCATTACAGTAAAGGTCACCTATAGACCTACTCCCCTATGATGTTAAGTATAGTATATGTCACTAGCGTATGGGGGGCAGATTTGGCATCAGCGAAATAAAGAAAGCATCTATTCACCATACGCGTATTGGCAGATAGGAGATAACACCGAGCATTTTAAGTATCTTGATTAAGAATTTCATACTCAATACGATGATCTGCCAGCCAAGCTCTAAGCATACTATCATCCCAACCTGGCTTAGACTGATCAACAGTAAAAGCAAAAAGGGTCTCAAAAAGCTGAGCGCGGTTAATAGTCACAGTGTACGAGGTGAATCCATTAAAATGCGAAGCTTGTGGCTTCCCTCTGAAGTTAATCGCCTTTATTAGAGATGCCATCCGTATCACAAAAATACTCACTCACCTCAACGAAGCAGTCGAAGCGCCAAAGATGCAGTGTGCAAGAGCACCGCCTGATGATTATCAACATAGTCAGGAATTTTCGTGTGATCCTGAATCAGACTATCAGTCTAAATAAATCCATTCTAATTATAAATTTATCAAATAATACATTAAAATATTTCAGTTTACGCTATCGATTTAAGATGGGTGGATAAAAATTCTTGATTTTTTTTCTCTTAGGGTACAAAATAAGGGATAGTTCTAAGTGCTTGGCTTCTCTAAATTTTAATGCTCTTATAAGGAGATTTTCTGTGAAAAAACCACACTCCACCGATCGCGCTTTGGTAGATACAATTGCAGCTAGAACTCTTAAACTCAAGCTATATGATAAAAATATTGTCAGAGATTACATCCCGCTGCTGGGAAAACTTCCAAATGATTCTCAGAAACTTGATATCGAAGCCGAGGTTTTAGGTAATTTTTCGGCTGTAGATCGCTCAAATAATGTGGTGTTATTAATGGGCGATGCAGGTTCAGGGAAAACTTCCTTCGGACAAAACCTATTCAATACGCTCGTTTCTAAATATACAGAAGGAGGGCCAATACCTCTATGGATCCCGTTAATTGGTGTTACTGATTTGAAGAATATAATTAAATGTCATTGCCGAGATCAGCTTAAATTAGATGAGGCAGATATAAATGATTTAGAAGGACGCTCGCTTATATTGATTTTGGATGGCTATGATGAGGCTGGTACAGAGAGGAATTTATATAATGATAACCATTTTGACGATATTCTTGTCCAAGTGGTATTTACCTGTCGCAGAGAGACCGCTTTCAGAATTCAAGAACGGTATCAGATACTGTTCCAACCTAATGCTTTGAAGGGTAGCAGCCTTATAGAATATCACGTTTTACCATTTAATGCTCACCTAGTTAGAGCCTTTGCTGAAAGATATTGTCAGCATCATAAAACACAATGGGATTTTGGTCGTTATCTCGATGAATTCAGAAGACTTCCTGATCTAGAAGAATTAATCACGAATCCCTTTATGTTGGCCATCGTTATGAATGAGCTACCTGGAATAATCGCTGAACTAAATCAATTTCATTCAGAAAAAAATAATGTTGAAAAAATTAAAATAACACGTAATAAAATTTTCGAATCTTACACCAAAAAACTATTTCTGCGTCAGAAGGAAAAGCTAGAGAGTGGTCATCTAATTCCTCCTGGATTTTCGCAAAGATATCCTGATGTAACCATTGAGGGATTGATGGCTGAATTCTCGCGAAAGTTGGCTTTAGCAATGTTTCAGCACAAAGTATGCAGCATTAAAAGGCCGCCACCAGTAGAAATTACTTCTAAGAGATCTTGGGTTTTAGACGTATTCTCATCCTCAAAAATAAAGCAGAAAGCAGATGATTATTCATGGGAATCGCGTTTTTTTGACGATAATAATGATCCTGATTTAAGTAATATACGCTCCGGTTGCCCCCTTAAGTTGGTGGGAGAAAATCAGTATGCTTTTCGGCACAGCTCGCTTTTATATTTTTTTGCATCAGAGCAATTGTTTAATGGTGTTGTTATTGACGCTTGGGCTTTGTCTGGTGAAAACCTTAATGCTGAGATAATCGAAGAAATAGAAACTTTGCGATTTCTCGCAGAGAAAGTAGAGCAAGATATAGAATTTGAAAAAACTCTGTTTTCTATAGTTACGGCTTCAAGTCACGAATGCAGCATAGTAATTGCGGCAATCAATGCAATTACGATTTTAAACCATGCTCGAATCAGCTTTAGTGGAAGACATTTTGAAGGTATACGTATTGGTGGTGTTTACAAAAAAACTCAGGAAGCTACTGGGTTGATCGAGTGGGGGTATGATATAGATGGCAGTCTCTGGGAGGCTCATAACACAAACAATGGCGGGCAAGAATATCAATTTTACGGCGCTAATCTGAGAAATGCTGTTTGTGATGGGGCCAGACTCGATAGAGCAGATTTGAGATGTGTTTGTTTTACTCATGCCACTGTAAATAATGCTAGTTTTGAGGATGCTTGTTTGGACGGGGCGGATTTTGGC
>JBGSSQ010000169.1:0-2396 GCA_041736975.1 Gammaproteobacteria bacterium | reverse complement strand
TGGTTCAACCCGGTCGTCAAGAGTTTAAGTCTACCTCATCAACTGTCACTTCTACAGCTTGGACTGTGCAACTAGGGATTTTTTCCGATCAAACCAATGCTAAAAAACTAGTCACTCAGCTGCAGTCAAAGGGTTTTAACGCCTTTATTGAACGTGATCGCGCCAATCAACATCTTCATAGAGTATTAGTGGGGCCTGAAGTTGATCGTAGGGAAGCGCATCAGACTGCAACTAAATTACAAAAGCAGCTGAATATCAAAGGCATTATCGTGAGGTATCGTGGATGATGAACTTATTCGCTCTTAATGTCGCCGATTTTATCATAATCGGTATCGTAGCTCTTTCTGTGATTATTAGTTTGTTGCGTGGGTTTATCCGTGAGGCATTGTCATTGGCCACATGGATTATTGCGGCTTATTTGGCTTATACTTTGTCAAGCTCCACTGGTTTGCTGTTGTCAGATTATATCTCAAGTGCTGCGACTCGTTCCGGGGTAGCTTTTGTAGGGATATTCTTGGCAATTATTATCGTTGGGGCTATTGTTAATTTTTTCATAGGACGCCTTATTTCAGTTTCTGGTTTAGGATTAGTGGATCGTTTGTTAGGCGTAGTCTTTGGTGTGCTGCGCGGTGTGCTTATGATCGCTTTAGTCATATTAATGTTTCAAGCTTCTTCATTAACAGAGCGTCAATGGTGGCGTCATTCTCAGTTGATCCCCGTTATTGAGCCCATTTCTCATCAGATGCAAGAGCTCTTTCCAAAAGATGTGGAACCAGAAAGATCGATTGAAGACATTAATAAAGGTCTTTTAAAGCCTAAAAAGAGTGATAAGCAAGATGTTGACGAGTAAAAAATCATGTGTGGTGTAATTGGCAGTATTGCTGGACAATTTGTTAATCAAGACATTTATGATGCGTTAACAGCAATACAACATCGTGGTCAAGATGCTGCTGGCATTATGACATGTGATGGTCAACAGGTTACCCTGCGTAAACATATTGGTTTAGTGCGTGACGTTTTTAGAACCCACCACATGCTGCGATTACGTGGCAATATGGGGATTGGTCATGTGCGTTATCCTACAGCCGGTAGCTTGAGTGCAACAGAAGCTCAACCTTTTTATGTGAATTCACCCTATGGTCTAGGTATTGTTCACAACGGTAATTTAATTAATGCCGCGGTACTTCAGAGAGATTTGCTTGAGGATGATTTGCGACATTTAAATACTGATTCTGATTCTGAAGCATTATTAAACGTGTTTGCTCATGAGTTACAGTGCCAAGGTCATAAAAAATTAAAACCAGAGCATATTTTTGCAGCCGTCAGTGCTGTTCATAAACGTTGCATTGGCTCTTATTCAGCTATTATATTAATTGCAGGGTATGGTCTGGTGGCTTTTAGGGATCCATTGGGTATTAGACCCCTTGTCTATGGGCATCGTCAAGGTAAGTCACAACTAGAGACTATGATTGCTTCAGAGACTGTCGCTTTGGATGTGTTGGGGTATAAAGATTGTCAAGATGTCATACCGGGAGAAGCGATTATTGTCACTCAACAGGGTGAGCTCTTTAAGCAGCAATGTGCAAAGCAATCAGAACTTACCCCCTGCATTTTTGAATCAATTTATCTTGCTCGTCCCGACTCAATACTGGACGGTATTTCTGTGCATCAATTTCGTCTGAATTTGGGTGAGATGTTAGCGCTTAATTTGCAACAAGCTTTTAGTGAGCACGATATTGATGTGGTGATACCGGTTCCAGATACAAGCCGTACAATGGCTATTCCTTTGGCAAAACATTTGGGTGTTAAATACCGTGAAGGGTTTATTAAAAACCGCTATATAGGTCGTACATTTATTATGCCGGGGCAAGAGGAGCGTCGTAAATCAGTGCGTCAAAAACTCAATCCGATTCCGCGTGAGTTTGCTAATAAAAATGTGCTGTTAGTAGATGATTCCATTGTTCGTGGAACCACATCAAAGGAAATTATTCAATTAGCCCGTGAGGCAGGAGCGAAGCGTGTTTATTTCGCATCGGCTTCACCTATGGTGAAATTTCCAAACGTCTATGGCATTGATATGCCCAGCGTTAATGAATTAGTCGCACATAACCGCAGCATCACTGAAATTTGTCAATTGATAGGCGCTGATCGCTTATTTTATTTAACGCTAGAAGAGCTATATCAAGTCGCTCAGCGTACCAACCCTTCCATAAAGCGTTATGAGGATTCAATTTTTACAGGTGAGTATCTGTTAGGTGATATCAGTGAAGATTATTTGAGTGAACTCTCATCCAAGCGCAATGACAAAGCCAAGCGTCGTCGCGTACAGAGAAACGAGCTGGTCACTTTCACTGGCTGAGCTGGTATGGCCTACTACCTAAGCTGATTTGACAATC
>JBGSSQ010000164.1:0-4385 GCA_041736975.1 Gammaproteobacteria bacterium | reverse complement strand
CAAGTCCGGCCTCAAGCTCCTGATGGACGGCGATCCCTATAGCATCCTTGAAAATGAGTTTGTCAAACCTGGCAAAGGTCAGGCCTTTAATCGCGTGAGAATGCGAAACCTCAAAACAGGGCGTGTACTGGAGAAGACTTTTAAATCAGGGGAATCGCTTGAAGGCGCTGACGTCGTCGATGTCGATATGCAGTTTTTGTATTCTGACGGCGCGAATCTCCACTTCATGTCACCCAGCAGCTTCGAACAGCACGAAGTCCCCGTGGAAGTGGTAGGCGACATGGCGCAGTGGCTCAAAGAGCAAGATAGCTGCATGGTCACCATGTGGAATGGCATCCCCTTGACCATTACTCCACCGAATTTCGTTAACCTCACCGTGACCGAAACAGATCCAGGCGTTCGCGGCGACACCGTGAGCGGTGGCAATAAAGCCGCCACACTTGAAACTGGGGCAATAATACGAGTACCTTTATTTATTAATATCGGTGATGTGCTCAGAGTAGACACACGCACTGGCGCCTACGTTTCTAGAGCCAAAGAATAATTATCATCCTGCAGCGCGAACTGGGTTCGCGCTGCAATACACCGGAAAAGTCGTGATACACCATCAAAATTGGAAGCCTACCGCTAGCCTTTCTCAACTAAGAGCGCGAGCTGACATCATTCAACAGATACGCCAATTTTTTGCAGAACGCGATGTACTGGAAGTAGACACACCGTTACTTTGCCGAGTCACCGCTACAGACCCTCATTTGCAGAGCATTACTGTACCGCTACCTCACGGTGAAACAGGCTATTTGCAAACCTCACCAGAATTTCCCATGAAACGACTCCTAGCCAGCGGCGCAGGCTCTATTTATTCTATGGGCAAAGTTTTTAGGGGCGATGAAAGTGGACGCTACCATAATTTAGAATTTACCATGCTAGAGTGGTATCGCATTGGCTTTGATCACCATCAGCTAATGGATGAAATGGAAGCATTACTGCAACAAATACTGCAGGTAGCAGGCGCAACACGAGTCACCTATCGCACTATTTTCCTAGAAAAATTAGCACTTGATCCATTCAGCGCCACTGTAGAAGAATTAAAGCAGGCTGCCATTAATGGCGGCATCCATACCAGTGACTTAGGTGATGATCGTGATGTGTGGCTGCAATTACTAATGAGCCATCTCATCGAACCAAAACTAGGCGCCTTACAACCACACTTTATTTATGACTTCCCCGCTTCGCAAGCCGCACTCGCAAAAATTCGACAAGAAGATAACATAATGGTGGGTGAGCGATTTGAAGTGTATTACCGTGGCCTTGAGCTTGCGAATGGTTATCACGAACTTACCAACGCAGTAGAACAGCGACAACGCTTTAATGCGGATAATGAAAAACGCAAGATAATGCATCTACCACAACTGCCTATTGATGAAAACTTACTCGCAGCGCTAGAAAATGGCATGCCCAATTGCGCAGGTGTTGCTTTAGGTGTTGACAGATTAATCATGCTAGCAACCAAAGCCGAACACATAAATGATGTGATTTCGTTTCCTTTAGCCCGAGTTTAATTGTTTTTTTAAGGAGTTTTTTATGCGGGTTTTTTACGCACTAAGCGTGCCACCAGCCATTGACCAATACTGCACCAACATCGTAGACTCTCTTAAAAAACGGCACGAATTTGATAATGTGCGCTGGACACAACCTGAATTATTACATATCACTTTGCGTTTTCACGCTAAAATCGATGAGGAGGTGTTAGAAAAAATTAATACCCTACTTCACCAACAACTTCCTCACTACCAATCAGTTTCCTTAACAACACGACAGTTGCTGTTTCTTCCACGTAAAAAACCTCACTTACTCGCCTGGGGTATTCTTCTCAATGGAGAATTAGCTGGGCTGGTTCGCCTGATGAATGAAGCCACTCTGGCAGCGGGGATTCCCTTAGAAAAAAGACCTTTCTTAGGGCACGTCACCTTAGGACGATTCAATGAAACAACGGCACACGACATTATTACCTTACCCAATTTAAAAAACATTGAAGCCAAAGGCAGCCAAATTGTTCTTTACAAAAGTGAGCCGGCTACAACCGGAAGCGTTTATACTCCACTAGATCATTTTGAACTAAAATAATCATGCGCTTCCATCCGTCATTGCGAGCGAAGAGGAAGGGGGGAGGCGCTATAACCCAAAAAAATGGGCACCCTACAAGGGCACCCACTTCTTAAATTAAAGACTTTACAGCAAAATATTTTTTTAAATTAATTATTAAAAAACATTGCTCGCAAAGCTTCTTCATTACCGCTAAGAAGAAGATCAACAGTTTTCACTTGATTGACGTACTCACGAACAGAGCCATCATATCCAGCCCCATCAGCATTAATGGCATTGGCTGCAACCTTCTCTCGTACACTAGGAGAGATAGCCACCATAATGGATTTTTTCAGGTCACCCATCATCTCTGAGTCAAATGAGTAAAAGACATTAGCGCCTAGCTCTGGATCAGCATCTAAAAAAGAGCGCAGCAAACTAATATCAGTTGCATAATTAACCAGATTCTCTTCTTTATCAAAATCGAAGTTATAAGCCCGTGCATGAGTAATAAAGCTATCCATGGTGTCAGCAATATCAGCAACTGTTACAACATATCCAGCAGGCAGTTTAATGGCTACAGCATTACGACAAAATTCCATAGTAACCAAGTCTATTTTTACCTGTCTAGCGGCCGCAGATTTTCGAGCTTCTGCAGCAACAGGGGTGATTACAGCAAAGTGGGTTGCTCGGGGTGGCTTGGCCGCTTCAACTTGTCCCATTGTTGCAGACATACTTTGCGATAACACCGCTGCTAGCGTTGCTTGTTTAGCCTTTATAGAATTGGTTGCTGTAGCAGAATCGCTAGCGGGACTATTGTTATTGTTGCCTGCCCCTGCATCACTAAATTCTTCACCTACGATTTGTGAATAGGCTTGCTCACGTAAAACAACTCGCATTTTCTCCGCGTACGCCTCTTTAACAGCCTCTTTTACTTGGCCACGCATCTCAACACGATTACCAAACAACTGTACTTCAATTTGCTTCTGAATAGATTCTTTTCGTTGATTGAAAAGAGCTTTATTCAATCCAGTGCTAATAACTTTTCTAGGTGCAGGTTGAGAGGGGCTTTGTAAAGCTAGTTTTAGTGCTTCTCTATTTTTTCGGCGGCTTTCTAGCTCTTCGGCGGTAAATATTGATTTGGTCGCTGCTGGCTGAGACTTCGGAGGCACTGCACCACCTTGTTCTCTAGGCTTCTTTGGAGCACCAGTTTTGGGAGCTGCCTTCGGTAGACCTGTTTCGTTTACTTTTGCAACATGAAGTGCTTTCAATTGCTGAACAGATTGGCGCACAGGCGTAAGGGGCGAATTATTTGAGTTATCGTTACTCGGATCTTTTTTCATAATATACCTCGATTGTGTTAGAAAAAATAATGAAACTTGCAGGTATTGTACACGACTATTCTTAACAAAAAATTAAGGGGTAAGAAACAATAACAGATCAGCGATTCTGAATGCAGGTCTGAGCGCAGACACAGTGAAACACGCACTTGCCCTGACACTAGCCATTAGCAGAGGTCTCTACTCTAACTCAGCTCCGGCAGGCAACGACGCTTCATCAAACACTTTAGCCTCGTCAAAAATAAACCAAGCCAATACGGCTCCAACCACTAACGCTATAGGCAGCACCGATAGCGCCCATTGGTAGTCACCCGCGGTGTAGATTTCAGGCGCACGCTGGGGAAGACGCCATTGGGCTGCCACATGCAATAAATAACCAATTAAGGGCTGGAAAATAGGGACTGTTCCCACACATACCGCATTAGTAAATCCAATAGCTGTGGTTTGAACGTTAGCGGGCACCTTCTCTTTGACATAGGTAAAACTCAACACATAAACACTGGAAATCATCCCTATCACGATCATAATAGCGCTAAAGGCAATATGTGAGGGCGGCGGTAGGTAAATAATCCAGCTGAGCAGCAGGCTCAAGGCCAAAGCCACACCGAAAAACAACAGTCGCAGATGACTGCGCACTACAGGATAAAGAAAACCAACCAAGGGACAGGCAATAGCCAAACCTACAAACACCATAGAAGCCAACATTGTCGCCTGTGCAAGCTCAATCTTATAAATGGCCGCTATGAAAGGTATACCCCACATGCCACTAAACACGCTGACAATAGTAAACATCACCCCCACATAGATGCCATTAAGCCACAGCGGCAAGCTAGTCAACACGTACATCACATGCTGACGAAAAGCCGAAGCGCTTTGTTTGGGCACTGGATCTGCTTTTGCTGGACGATCACGTATAACAACCCACGATAATACCCCGATCACAGCAGCCAATAACGCGGCAAA